>JAGBYW010000138.1 GCA_017628555.1 Bacteroidaceae bacterium
CTCAGGTTTGACTTCTGTGGAGATCCCGAATAGTGTGAACAGCATTGGGGAGCATGCTTTCCAGAAATGCTCAGGTTTAACTTCCGTGGATATTCCGAATAGCGTAACCAGCATCGAGAGGGCTACTTTCGCTGAATGCTCAGGTTTAACTTCCGTGAAGATTCCTAACAGTGTGACCAGCATTGGGGAGGCAGTTTTCTCTTATTGCTCAGGTTTGACTTCCGTAGAGATTCCTAATAGTGTGACGAGTATTGGGGATGGTGCTTTCGAAAGTTGCTCAGGTTTGACTTCCGTGAAGATTCCTAATAGTGTAACCAGCATTGGGGATGAAACATTCTATCGTTGCTCAGGTTTGACTTCTGTGGAGATTCCGAATAGTGTAACCAGCATTGGGTCTTCTGCTTTTTCAGAATGCATAGGTTTGACTTCTGTGAAGATTCCGAATAGTGTGACTAGCATTGGGGTTGCTACTTTCTGTCGTTGCTTAGGTTTGACATCTGTGGAGATCCCGAATAGTGTAACCAACATTAGGGAGCATGCTTTCTTAATTTGCGATAACTTAAATAGCATCACTTCTTTAAATCCAATTCCTCCATTGATTCCGTATAATGCATTCTCTAATTATGATGCGACATTATACGTTCCATTTGGCGCAAAGACTGCTTATAGCGAAGCGGAATATTGGAAGGACTTTACAAATATTGAAGAGTTAGAACCATCAATTTATGAACTAACAGATGGAGAAGAGTACAACGAGGCGTCTGATATGACAGTTGAAACCTTAACCTACACTCGTACTCTCCCCAACCTCCATTGGAATGCGCTTTACTTGCCTTTCAAGGTGCCCGTGGAAATGTTGACTGATAACTATGACGTTGCTTACTTCAACAACATGCACGCTTATGACCGAGACAATAATGGTCAGATTGATGAAATGGATATGGAAATTATGCTCTTGACTGAGGGCACTTTGCACGCCAACCATCCCTATTTCATTCGCGCGAAGAATGACGCTGCTAAGGAACTGAATATTGAACTTACTGATGCTACGCTTTACACTACACAGGAAAATAGTTTGACTTGTTCTTCTGTTTACCTTAACTATGAGTTGAAGGGTATTTATACACAGCGCACAGCGGCAGAACTTACCGATTGCTACGCTATCAACACCACTGGTGCATGGTCGCCCATTGCAACAGGTTCTTACCTCAATCCCTTCCGCCTCTACTTGAAGATTACGAGCAGAGATGGTTCTCCCGTAGAAGTAGCACCAAGCGCTTTGCAGTCGATTCGCATTCGCTTGAAGGGTGATTACACTACTGATATTGATGAAGTAGAAACCCAAACTACTGATGCTACAATCATCTACGACCTCAGCGGTCGCCGCGTAGAAAATCCGGGTAAGGGCATTTACATCGTGAATGGCAAAAAGGTCGTTTTAAAATAATTTCAAATCACCATACTGTATGAAGAAACAAACATATAAATCTCCCCAACTTCGTGTAGTAGAAATGAACGTTGAAGGTCTCATTGCTACGAGCGACCGTATTCCTATGGATCCCAACCCAGGCACCCCCGCAACAAACAAGTATGAAGGCGCTTGGAGCAGTTCACAATGGGAAAAAGATGCCGAATAATTTTCTCATAAAATTATAGTTAAAGTTTAGAAGAGTCCCCTCCTGACACAATGTTGTTAGGAAGGGATTTTTGTTTCTCTTGAGAGCACACACTTGCGTTTTGCTTGAGAATAGGAATAGGAATTTTACTCTTCTAATTGGTTGGTTTCTGAGAAGTTCAGGCATCATCCGCGGCGCCATCCTTTCTTTTCTATTTGAACAAATTTTTCGCAAAATAAATTTGCATTGATTTTCAACCCGTTACCTCATTTTTGCGCCCCGAAATCGTTAAAAAGGTGGAGATAATGGGGCGTAGTTCGCGTATTTTCAGTCGGGATGAGGTTTGCTTCAGATTTTTAAAATCTCGGGGCAAAAAATTCAAGACCCTTGACTCTTGTTATCAGAATTTAGACTCAAAATATTTAACTTTATTTAAGAAAATTTAACACACATATCTCACCCCAAAAAATCTTCAAGTAACCTTTTTAAAATTGTTAGTAAGATAATTTGAAAAAGGTTACTAATAGTTTTTACAAAGTCCCATACATTGCTTGAAGAATGTGTTTTGCAATAGGTTGATAATCAGAGGAATAAAAAAGAGGCATTACCCGTATGGATAATGCCTCCTTTTCTGCACTGCAAAGATAATGTATTTTTCAGCGAAATCCAAATCCCGTTTTTTAGGGCAAACGTGGGGATGGGAGCGAGTATGGCGAAAAATTGTGATAAACTGGGGGTGGGCAAATAGATGAGAATGCGGGTGACGCGCCCTGCCGTGCTAAGGGATAGAAGCGATTGATGCGGCTATACGAACTGCACGACAAGTATTTTTACAAACATCCCAATAATGACTGCACAGTAAACAACCTTAAGGGCGGTGGTCAGCACGAAGGCGAGGAACGACATGAAAGCCACCTTGAGGGCGGTGGAGAAGGGTGTGCTTACAAGGAGTTCGCCGAGAAGCGCACCGATGAAGGGGCCGAAGATCAGTCCGAGGGGACCGAAGAAGATGCCTATAATAAGTCCTGCGGTAGCGCCACGAATCCCAGCCTTTGTACCCTTTCCGAACTTCGTCAGCCACACGGGGGCAACATAGTCTAAGATAGTAATGAGTATCATCAAGATACCCATCACGACAAGCGTCGCGGTGGAGACTTCATCGCGGTTGTACAGCCACATCATCCAAAGGGTGATGTAGGAAAGCGGAGGACCAGGAAGGGCGGGGACTATGGCGCCCACTAAACCGATGATGGCGAAGATAGCGCCGAGGATTATGAACCAGTATTCCATAGGGGTAGCGTACATTCTACAGTGTACGAAGTACAACTGCCGAGTGTTTTAAGTAGAATGTATAATCGATTGGTATTTTGACTACAAAATTGGAGATTTCTTTTTAAATCTAAGGAAGGGAAGGGGTAAAATGTTTGCAATAAAAAAAAAGATGTATCTTTGCAATCTATGAAGTATTCTGTAATTATCCCCGTATACAACCGCCCTGACGAGGCGCAAGAACTCTTGGAGAGTTTGGTGCAACAGGAGTGTCAGGATTTTGAGGTCATCGTTGTGGAAGATGGTTCTACCGTACCTTGCAAAGAAGTGGTGGAGCAGTTCTGCGACCGCCTGGATGTAAAGTATTTTACGAAACCCAACAGCGGACCGGGACAGACGCGCAACTACGGCGTGGAGCGTGCGCAGGGTGAGTACGTGCTTATCTTGGATTCCGACGCCGTTTGTCCTCCGGGATATATTGCTGCGGTGGAAGCAGAATTACATGCAAATCCTTGCGATGCCTTTGGCGGTCCCGACCGTGCGCACGAGAGTTTTACGCCAATGCAAAAGGCGATTAACTATGCCATGACTTCGTTCTTTACCACGGGAGGTATTCGTGGGGGAAAGAAGAAGATGGATAAGTTCTACCCCCGCTCGTTTAACATGGGGGTGCGCAGAGCGGTGTATAACGCCCTCGGCGGTTTCAGCGAAATGCGCTTTGGCGAGGACATAGACTTCTCTACCCGCATCTTCAAAGGTGGTTACAGCTGTCGCCTATTCCCCGAAGCGTGGGTGTGGCACAAGCGCCGTACGGACCTTAAGAAGTTCTTCAAGCAGGTACATAACTCGGGCATTGCGCGTATCAATTTGACAAAGCGCCATCCGGGAACTTTGAAACTCGTACACTTGCTCCCGGCAGTATTTACCATTGGTGTGGCGCTGTGCTTGCTCTCCATCGTAGCAGGTTCGTTCCTTCCCGCGCTTGGTATATTCGGCAGCACTCCCCTATTACTCTTCTCGCTCATCATCTTTGTAGACGCCACAATAGCGGAACAAAGCATGGGCGTAGGCCTTCGCGCAGTGGCAGCATCGTTCGTTCAGCTCACGGGTTACGGCACAGGTTTCCTACGTGCTTGGTGGGAGCGCTGCGTGTTGGGACGCGGGGAGTTTGAGGCTTTTAAGAAGAATTTTTATAAGTAAGGTTATAAGGTTGTGAGGCGCTTCGCTTTGAGGTTTTAAGGGGAGGCGACTAAAGGTCTTTAGAGTCTTTAAGGTCATTAAGGTTTCTAAGGTCGAAGACGCATTGGTAAGTCAGCACCCGCATGGTCCTTAAAACCTCATAACCTTAAAACCTCATAACCTTCGTCAATTCATGGACCACTCAAAACTTACCATCGCCCAATGGGCGGAAGAAGATAAACCGCGCGAGAAACTTGAAGCACTCGGGGCGGAGGCGCTGAGCAAGGCGGAATTGCTGGCGATTCTGATTGGTTCGGGGTCGGCGGATGAAGATGCTGTGGCGCTGACGAAGCGCATTCTTGCCGACGTGGGGGACAACCTCTATGAATTGGGAAAACTTTCGATTGCGGACTTGCAGCGCTACAAGGGCATTGGTCCCGCAAAGGCAATTACCATCAAAGCGGCATGTGAACTCGGCAAGCGGCGGTCGGAGGAAAAGGCGCGTGAGCGCAAGAAGATTGACTCTGCACAAGTGGCGGTCGACTTACTTAAGGAATACATGCGCGACCTGCCACACGAAGAATGCCATGCCATACTTTTAGACATTTCGCTGAGACTTATTGATACCGTACTCGTAGGCAAGGGCACAACGGATGCTTCACTCGTTGACGTGCGCTGTGTGCTCCGCGAAGCACTTCTCCGAAAGGCCTCGCGCATCATTCTCTGCCACAACCACCCTTCGGGGAACCTCACGCCCAGCAAACAAGACGACCAACTTACGCAACGCCTGAAACTTGCGGCAGAACACCTGCAAATTCCACTTATCGACCATATCATTATTTCTTCCGAAGGGTATTATAGTTACTCGGAGGAAGGGAAATTATAACGTGAGGTTTTAAGGTTGTTAGGGCGCTTCGCTTTAAGGTTTTAAGAAGGGGCACGACAGGTCTTCAGAGTCTTTAAGGTCGAGAGCTTGCAGGAATTTCATCCCCGCATGATCCTTATAACCTCACAACCTTATAACCTTAAAACCTCAATCCTTAAAACCTCATAACCTCAAAACCTCCTATCTCAAAAACTAAACAACTATGACTCCAGAAGAAAGACTCCAAATAGAAGAGCGCATTATTGACGTGCTCAAAACGGTTTATGACCCTGAAATCCCAGTGGATATTTACGCCTTGGGATTGATTTACAAGATAGACCTCAACGACGATTATTCCGTTGACATTGACATGACACTTACGGCACCCAACTGCCCTGCCGCTGACTTCATCGTGGAAGACGTGCGTATGAAGGTAGCGGGTATTCCGCAAATCACCGACGCACGTGTCAACCTCGTGTTTGAACCCGAGTGGGACAAGGATATGATGTCGGAAGAGGCTAAGTTGGACCTTGGATTTATGTAATCTTTTTGAGTAGACGAGTAGACAAGTAAACAAGTTGACGAGAAAACTACACTTATCAACTGCTAAAAAACTTGTACACCCACAAACTTCCTCGTTTACTCGTCTACTAAAAACTCGTCTACTAAAAATGGAACCCATATATTTTCTCTCCGACGCCCACTTGGGTAGCCGTGCTATTCCCCATGCACGCACTCAGGAGCGCAGGCTCGTAAATTTCCTTGACAGCATCAAGCATAAAGCGGGTGCCGTCTACATGTTGGGAGACATGTTTGACTTTTGGCACGAGTACAAACTCGTGGTGCCAAAGGGTTACACGCGCTTCTTGGGCAAAATTTCCGAACTCACCGACATGGGCGTGGAAGTGCATTTCTTTATCGGCAATCACGACCTGTGGGTGGGCGATTACTTGGAGAAGGAATGCGGTGTGATTCTACACCGTGAGGGTGTCGTAACAGAACTCTACGGCAAGACGTTTTACCTTGCGCACGGCGACGGATTGGGCGACAATGACTGGAAGTTTAAGTGGTTGCGCCGCTTGTTTCACAACAAACTCTGTCAGCGCCTTTTTGCCTCCGTACACCCCCGCTGGGGCATGGATTTCGGACTTGCTTGGGCAAAACACAGCCGCCTAAAACGCAAGGACGGCGTTGAACCTCCCTACATGGGTGAGGATAAGGAACACCTTATTATATATGCCAAGGACTACTTGAAGTCGCACCCCGACATCAATTACTTCGTCTTTGGTCACCGCCACATCGAGCTCGACCTTATGCTCAGTCGCACAGCGCGCGTGGCGATTCTGGGCGACTGGATCTCCCTCTTCTCCTACGCTGTGTTTGACGGAGAACACTTCTTTATGGAGCAGTATATTGAGGGGGAAACGGAACCCTGATAAAGAGTAAAGATAAAAGAGTAAAGAGTAAAGATACCCCTCCGGACGACAACCACCTTTCACTTTACTCATATCTCCCACACAAGGTTTCTTTACTCTTTTATCTTTACTCTTATATCTTTACTCTAAAGTCTTCCGCATAGAAACTTTACTCTTTACTCTTTTATCTTTACTCTAAAGTTCATGTTCTTAGAAGCAAAAAACATACATAAATCCTTTGCCAATCATACAGCGCTCAACGATGTAAGCATCCAAGTACCCCGTGGCAAGGTTTTCGGTTTGCTCGGACCTAACGGCGCGGGCAAAACTACCCTTATTCGCATCATCAACCGCATTACCATGCCCGACCAGGGGGAAGTGATTTTCGACGGTGCGCCCATTCGTCCCGAGGATGTGGCACGCATTGGCTATCTTCCCGAAGAGCGCGGGCTTTACAAGAAAATGAAGGTGGGCGAACAGGCGATTTACCTTGCCCAACTCAAGGGACTTTCCGCCTCGGAGGCACGCAAGCGCCTGAAGAAGTGGTTTGAGAAATTTGGCATCATGCCCTGGTGGGACAAGAAGTTGGAAGAACTCTCCAAGGGGATGCAGCAGAAGGTGCAGTTCATCATCACCGTGCTCCACGAACCACCCTTGCTCATTCTCGACGAACCCTTCTCGGGCTTCGACCCCGTGAATGCCGAACTCCTCAAGCGCGAGATTTTGGAACTCCGTGACAAGGGGCACACCATTATCTTCTCTACCCACAACATGGCGTCGGTAGAAGAAATCTGTGATAATATTGCCCTCATCAACCACTCGAAGGTGGTGCTCCAAGGTAATGTGGAGGAAATTCGCAGCCACTACCGCTCGGGCATCTATGAGGTGGCAGGCGTTTGCGCAGAAGCGTTGACCACCTGTGCCGACTACGAAGTGGTGAACCACCACCGCGTAGGCACAGTGGATCACTACCAACTGAAGAAGGCGGACGCCCTGACAAATGCCGAACTCATCCGCTTGATTAGCGAGAAGATGGACGTGCGTTTGTTTAACGAAAAACTGCCTACGATGCACGAGATTTTCTTGAAGGTTGTGGGAGAAAGTGAGTAGTGAGTAACGAGTAGTGAGTAATACCATGCGGGGAAATCACTTGACTGGTACGGACGCACGGTTCGTGCGTCCTAACTCAATCGGTTTTTCCTGCCGTTCGATCTGTTCCTCGTATATATTTAGGACGCACGAACCGTGCGTCCGTACCTTTCAAGTGGAATTCTGCTCGCTTACCTCGGTGCCCTTCTTGTATACTCGTACCTTGTTAACTCGTTAACTAAAAAACTATGTCCAAAATTCTAATCATCATACAGCGCGAATTTCTCACGCGCATCCAGAAGAAGTCGTTTATTCTGCTCACCATCCTCATGCCCTTTATCATTGCAGGTGTAGCGGTGGCACCTTTGTTGCTGGCTTCTATCAAGGACGACACGCAGCACACAGTAATGCTGGTGGATAAGACGCTTAAATATGCCCCTCTCTTTGAAGACAATGAGAGTTACCATTTCGTGACGGCGCCTGAGGTGCTTCCCGAGTTTCGCGAAGAAGACGCGAATGTCAAGGCGGTGATTCTTATCAGCGAAGACTTGGTAGAAAATCCCAATGCCCTGAAGATGTATTCGTCAGAGGAAGTGCCTGCCGACTTGCAACGCCTCACGGAGGACATTCTTTCCGAAAAGGTGCGCGCGGATAAGCTTGCCAGTTACAATGTGGAGGGGTTGGAAGAAATCATTGCCAGCGCCGAGGTGAACATCAGTGCGCAAACCGTAAAGTGGACAGATGACGGCGGCGAAACCTCTTCTAATTCAGGCATAGCCCTGGGCGTAGGGTTTCTGTTTACCTTCATGATTTACATGTTCGTCATGTCCTACGGCGGCATGGTGATGCAAGGCGTGATGGAAGAGAAGACCAACCGCATTATGGAGATTATCGTGTCGAGCGTCAAACCCTTCCAACTCATGATGGGTAAGATTATCGGCATCGCCCTCGTGGGATTTGTGCAAATTGCCATTTGGGGCGTGATGCTTACTGCCATCCTTACTGCGGTAGCGTTCTTGGTGGGCACTCCCGAAGTAGCGACTCCGCCGACAATGATGGGTGGTGATGCTGCGATGCAGACGGTCGTAGCGGAAGCACAAGCGGGTAATCCTATTACAGAAATTCTCGGAGCACTCCCCATTGTAGAACTCCTCATCATGTTTGTGCTTTACTTCATCGGGGGCTACTTGCTCTACGCCTCATTCTTTGCGGCGGTTGGTGCCAGCATCAATGCACAAGAAGACAGTTCGCAATTCATGATGCCCGTCATTCTCATTATGGTCTTCGGTCTCTACGCCGCACTCTATGGTGCTGAAAATCCCGACGGTCCCTTGGCATTCTACGCATCCATCTTCCCGCTCACTTCGCCCATCGTGATGATGGTGCGCATCCCCTTCGGTGTTCCCCTTTGGCAAGAACTCCTTTCCCTCGCCCTCCTCTATGCCTCTGCCATCTTCATCGTATGGATGAGCGGCCGCATCTATCGCGTGGGTATCCTGATGTACGGCAAGAAGCCTACGGTGAAGGAGATTTTGAAGTGGATAAGATACTCTTAAAAAAGGTACGAGTTTATAGGTACAAGTAAACGAGAGTCCATGCGGAAGAGTTCTCGGTTATCTCTGTATCCAAATGTCCCTCGAAGTTAGGGGGACGAGCAACTTTAGTTGCGGAGGGGGTCTGACTACTCGTCTACTTGTCTACTCGTTTACTTCAAGTCCCTATGATCGCAATCATACACCCCAACACCCTGGCAGCACTCGGTCTTGCCAGCATCATAGAAAAAATTATGCCGATGGCAGAGGTGACCTGCTTCTCGGGATATGCAGAATTGGAAGAGTCGGAAGGCCGATTTTTCCACTACTTCATTTCCCCCGAGGTGTTGATTGAGAATGCGCAGTTCTTCCTCACGCACATCCGCCAAACGATTGTGTTGGTGGAAGGTGGGGAGCGCAGCAGATTGCCCCGCGACTTCCGCACCCTCAACTGCAATCAGAGCGAGGAGCAACTCACCCACGCCTTCATCCGCTTAGCTGAAATGGCGCACGGAAAGCATACGCAGCACCCCTCGGTGTCGCAAATCCCCACGCACCCTCAAGAGTTGCAAACCTCTCCCCTATCGCAACGCGAAATTGAGGTACTCCAACTCCTCACGAAAGGACTTATCAACAAGGAAATCGCCGACCGCCTCTGCGTAAGCCTTCCCACCGTCGTGACCCACCGCAAAAACATCACCGACAAGCTCGGCATCAAAAGCGTGTCCGCACTCACGGTTTACGCTCTGACGCATGGACTGATAAAGGTGGAAGACATCTAAAACAATCTCCCGATTATTTCAAATTAACTCCTTATTAGAAAAAAACAACTCCCTAATTATTTTTACTATGAAGCATCTTACAAAAAACATGTTCCTTTGCGGAGCAATTTTATTCGGCATGGCATCCTGCACAAGTGTTACTCCTGACGCTGGTGAAGAAGCGGTATTGATTCACAAGCCCTACATCTTTGGTTCGGGCGGTGTAGACGACACTCCCGTTGAAACTGGGTTGAAATATACTTGGTTCTCAACTTCTTACGTTACTGTGTCCATGCTTCCCCAGAAGTTTGATGAAAAGCTGGATGATGCTACGTCCAATGACAATACTCTTTTGGACTTTAACACACAGATTCAGCTTCAGGTGCAAGACAACAAGTCGCCCATCTTAATCAGAAACTACGGTGAAAACTGGTATGTAAATGTCATCCAGGAACAGTACCGCAACATCGTGCGTGGCTACATCTCTAACTTTGGTCCGTTTGACCTCATGAGTAACCGCGAAGTGCTTGACTCTATCAACATTGCGGTGAAGAGAGACATGGAAAATTACATCGCTTCGCTCAGCAAGAAGCACGGCACGCTCCCCGTTGACGTAGTGAACGTAGTCATCGGTCGCGCCCTCCCCAACGAAAAGCAGAAGGCAGAAATGGACAACACCGCTGCTGCTACACAGGCGAAGCGCACGGAAGAATCTCGCCGAGAAATGCTCGTAGCGCGTGAAGCCGCAGAACGCCAGCGCGCTATTGCCGACAAGGCGTATCAGAAGGAACTCGGACTCTCTACCGAACAGTTTATCGAACTCCGCGCTTGGGAAATCATTGCTGAAAAGCAGGGCGCTAATATTGACGTGCTCTTCGACGCTGGTGGTACCAATAAAATGTGGAATGTACGCCGATAAATGGTAAGTTACAACCGCGCGAATAGATTTCCGCGCGGTTTCTTGCTTAAAAAGGCGTTGAATTTCAACAGAAATTCTTAACTTTGCGCCCGAAATTTAGTAACAAATGGTTTTTAAGGTTTTAAGGTCGCTGCGCTTAAAGGTTTTTAGGTCATAAGACCTTGCAATCACAAACCAAACTCACAACCTCATAACCTTAAAGCCTCACAACCTCAACATTTATTATGATTAAATCACAAGACATTAAGAAGGGCACTTGCATCCGCCTCGACGGTAAGCTCTACTTCTGCATCGACTTCCTCCACGTTAAGCCTGGTAAGGGTAACACTATCATGCGTACCACTTTGAAGGACGTAGTTTCTGGTCGTGTACTTGAAAAGCGCTTTAACATCGGTGAAGCCCTCGAAGATGTTCGCGTAGAACGCCGCCCCTACCAGTACCTCTACATGGAAGGCACTGACTACATCTTCATGAACAACGAAACTTTCGAGCAAATTCCTATCGCTAAGGACCTCATCACTGGCGTAGAATACATGAAGGAAGGCGACACAGTTGAAGTAGTAAGCGACTCTTCTACAGAAACTGTTCTTTACGCTGAAATGCCCGTTAAGACTCGTCTTCAGATTACTTACACAGAACCCGGTCTCCGTGGCGACACTGCAACTAACACACTCAAGGACGCAGTGGTTGAAACTGGCGCTAAGGTTCGCGTTCCCCTCTTCATCGAAGAAGGTGAAATCATCGAAATCGACACTCGCGATGGTTCATACCAGAACCGCGTAAAGGCATAATTGCTGGAGTAACGTAAAACGCTCACGTAAGTGCATCCCAATCGGGGTGCACTTTTTTTGTTTCAATCCTAATAACGCAATTTTCTATTGATAGGAAGAAAGCCATACGCGGGGTGAAAATCGTGCCCAAAATCACAGTATATTATTGTGTCATCACACTGAAAAATTGTCTCAATTTTTCCCACCCATTAGACCTCGAAAAAACTACATTACTTTTCGTAAAAATTATTAGTAAGAAAAAAAAAATTATTAGTAAGATAATTTAAAATATGTTACTAATAATTTTCAGGGGGTCAGAAGTGCCACTACATTACTAATAGTTGCGCTTTTTCAGGGCGGACTTTGCGCACGTTTTTTTGCAAAAAAATAAAAAAAGAGCATGCCTTGCGACATGCTCTAAATATCTGTTTCGCCGATAAGCGAATTGGGGGTGCTGAGACTACTGCGCGCTCTGCTCGTAAAAGCTGCTACCTGCACGGCAATAGGCTACGAGTTGGAGGTCGAAAATGAGGGTTGAACCACCTCGGATTACGGCGTTAATATCGCTATTTCCATACCCCATTTCTGCGGGCATATATACCACCCAACGGTCGCCGATGTGCATGTGTTGGAGTACGGTGGTAAAACCGTCTACCGTGTTGCTCACAAGGAGACCCGTGGGTTGCGAAAACTGGGGATTAAACACGTCTTCGGGGGCGCTGTAAATCCCGCTGTGGTCAAACACACGACCTTCGGGATAGTTCAGCGTGGGCATCGTACGACCGATGTAATTTACGCGTACAGAGTCGGTGTACAAAGGACATCCCGCCCCCGCTCCGCGCTCAATAACCTTGGCGCAAATAGAGTCGGTGGTGGCAACGTCGGAGTTGTCGGTCTTGAGGTACGTACGGAAAACGCGCCAGTCGCAATGATTCTCCCAGTCAGCACCATACGCGGCCTTTGCAGCAGACACAGCCGCCTTTGCTTCACTGAGCGTCTCGGTGAAGTAAGTCGTATTGCGCTGCGCCCAGTTGTAATAGTCAAGGTCGGGCGTTTCTTCCTCCGAACATGCTGTAAGCAGGGGCAGGGCGAGGAAGATGGCGAGGAGGTAGGAATATAGTTTTCGCATTTGTGTGGAGGGGAAAAACAATCCGAATAGTGGGCGTGTCTGAAAGAGTTGCACCCCTCACCACCTTAGGCGGTTCCCTCCCCCGATAAACAGGGGGAGAGCGCCATCCGGTATTGTTTTACAGTTGTTGATTTACTTAATCTTCTTCAAGAGAGAAGTGATGCTCACCTTGTCTTCGATAAGGCTGCGGAGGTCGCTGATCTTCACGCGAGTCTGCTCCATTGTATCGCGGTCGCGGAGGGTTACGCATCCGTCGGTGAGGGTGTCGTGGTCAACAGTTACGCAGAAGGGAGTACCTACGGCATCCTGACGGCGGTAGCGCTTACCGATAGAGTCCTTTTCGTCATACTTACAGTTGAAGTGGAACTTAAGGTCGTCGATAATCTCACGCGCCTTTTCGGGAAGACCATCCTTCTTAACGAGAGGCATCACGGCGAGCTTCGTAGGCGCAAGTGCTGCGGGGAGCTTGAGCACTACGCGAGTTTCTCCGTTCTCAAGCGCTTCTTCCTGGTAGCTGTGACACATCACAGAGAGGAACATGCGGTCTACACCGATAGATGTTTCGATAACGTAGGGAGTGTAGCGTTCGTTGAGCTCGGGATCGAAGTATTCAATCTTCTTGCCTGAGTACTTCGCGTGCTGTGAGAGGTCGAAGTTCGTACGGCTGTGGATACCTTCTACTTCCTTAAAGCCGAAGGGCATACGGAATTCTACGTCGCTGGCAGCGTTAGCGTAGTGCGCGAGCTTTTCGTGGTCGTGGAAACGGTAGTTTTCAGCGCCGAAGCCAAGTGCCTGGTGCCAAGCCATACGTGTGTTCTTCCACTGCTCGAACCATTCAAGTTCGGTGCCGGGCTTTACGAAGAACTGCATTTCCATCTGCTCAAATTCGCGCATACGGAAGATGAACTGACGCGCTACGATTTCGTTACGGAAAGCCTTACCGATTTGTGCGATACCGAAGGGAATCTTCATACGGCCTGTCTTCTGCACATTGAGGTAGTTTACGAAAATACCCTGCGCTGTTTCGGGGCGGAGGTAGATGGTTGAAGAACCTTCAGCAGTTGAACCTACTTCTGTCTTAAACATGAGGTTAAACTGGCGAACGTCTGTCCAGTTGCGAGTACCGCTGATGGGGCAAACGATTTCTTCGTCAAGAATGATTTGCTTGAGTTCGTCAAGGTCACTTGCATTCATAGCAGCAGCAAAGCGTTCGTGAAGCGCGTCACGCTTCTGCTGATTTTCAAGCACGCGAGCGTTGGTAGCGCGGAACTGTGCTTCGTCAAAACTGTCACCAAACTTCTTCTGTGCCTTCGCAATTTCCTTTGCAATCTTCTCTTCGTACTTCGCAATAGCGTCTTCGATAAGTACGTCTGCACGGTAGCGCTTCTTAGAGTCGCGGTTGTCAATGAGGGGGTCATTGAACGCATCTACGTGACCTGAAGCCTTCCACACGGTGGGGTGCATAAAGATGGCGCTGTCGATACCCACGATGTTGTCGTGAAGGAGCACCATGCTCTGCCACCAATATTGCTTGATGTTGTTCTTGAGTTCTACACCATTCTGCGCATAGTCATACACTGCGCCGAGACCGTCATAAATTTCACTTGAGGGGAATACGAAACCATACTCCTTACAGTGTGAAACGATCTTCTTAAATACATCTTCTTGTGCCATTGTATTTTGAGTTTTAGAATTACTTAGCAGGGCGCGCAGACTATCCGCGCACCATAATTTGTGCAAAAATAGTAAAAAACTTTCGTATGCACCTACTGAAAACACTTTTTAGCAGAAATAACTCCTACGGAGGGGCTGATTTTCTGAAAATTCTGTATATTTGCAGAAGATAGTGCGCCCATGTTGCGCCTATCGTTTAACTTGCAAAGCAGAAACAGACAATGACTATTGTAGAACGATTTTTGAAGTATGTAAGTTTCGACACACAGTCGGACGACGCATCGGGAGTTACTCCCAGCACAGCAAAGCAGTTTACCTTTGCTGAATATCTTAAGGAAGAACTCATTTCTATAGGTTTGGAAGAGGTAGAATTGGACGACCTCGGTTATCTTTACGCCACCCTTCCTGCCAATACAGACAAGCCCGTGCCCACGGTTGGGTTTATTGCGCATATGGACACCAGTCCCGACTGCTCAGGTAAGGATGTCAAGCCCCGCATTGTGAAGAATTATGACGGCACAGACATTGTGCTCGATGCCGAAGCGGGTATTGTAACGACGGTTGAGAAGTTCCCCGAACTGCTCCAGCACAAGGGAGAAGACATCATCGTTACCGACGGTCACACCCTGCTTGGCGCAGACGATAAGGCCGGTATCGCTGAAATCGTTCAAGCCATGATTTACCTCATGGAGCACCCCGAAATCAAGCACGGCAAGATTCGCGTGGGCTTCAACCCCGACGAAGAAATTGGACTTGGTGCGCACAAGTTTAATGTGGAGAAGTTCGGTTGCGAATGGGCTTACACGATGGACGGTAGTGAACTCGGCGAAATTGAGTTTGAGAACTTCAACGCTGCAGCTGCCAAGTTGGACTTCACAGGTGTCAGCGTGCATCCTGGTTATGCGAAGGACAAGATGATCAATGCCGGACGCGTGGCAGCAGAGTTTATCAGCACACTCCCTGCCAACGAAACGCCCGAGACGACTACAGAGTATGAAGGTTTCTTCCACCTCCTCGCTATGGAAGGCGGTGTAGAAAAGGCAAGCGCTACCTTTATTATTCGCGACCATGACCGCCAAAAGTTTGAAGCGCGTAAGCAAAAGATGACCGACCTCGTGGCGCAGTTTAATGCCAAGTATGGTGAAGGTGTGGTGAAACTTGCGCTCAACGACCAGTATTATAATATGCGTGAAAAGGTAGAACCGCAGATGCACATTATTGATACGGTAAAGCAAGCCATGCTCGACCTCGGCATTACTCCCCAAGTGCGTGCCATCCGCGGCGGCACCGACGGCGCACAACTCTCGTTCATGGGACTCCCCTGCCCCAACATCTTCGCTGGCGGCTTAAATTTCCACGGACCTCACGAGTTCTTGCCCATTCCTAATTTGGAAAAGGCCTCACAGGTTGTAGTAAAAATTATAGAACTTACGGCATTATAGAATCTATAGTTCCTATAATCACTATAGTTCCTATAACCCTATACCATCAATAACAATTATCTAAACTCATTATATTTATGGCAAACATTCCTGAATTCAAGTACGCTCCTATGTTCCAACTTGGAAAGGACACTACGGAGTATTACCTCCTTACTAAGGACCACGTTAGCGTTGGCGAATTTGAAGGCCACCCCATCCTTAAGGTGGAAGCTGAAGGTATCACAAAGATGATCAATCAGGCATTCCGCGATGTTTCTTTCCTCCTCCGTCGTGCGCACAACGAGCAGGTGGCAAAGATTCTCTCTGACCCCGAAGCTTCGGACAATGACAAGTATGTTGCCCTCACTTTCCTCCGCAATGCTGAGGTAGCCGCTAAGGGCCAACTCCCTCTTTGTCAGGACACAGGTACTGCTATCATCCACGCAGAGAAGGGTCAGCAGGTTTGGACAGGTTTCTGTGACGAAGAAGCGATTGCTAAGGGTGTGTACAAGACTTACACGGAAGAAAACCTCCGCTATTCTCAGAACGCGCCCCTCAATATGTACGACGAAATCAATACGCGTTGTAACCTCCCCGCGCAGATTGACATCGAGGCTACGCACGGCATGGAATACGAATTCCTTTGCGTGACAAAGGGTGGCGGTTCGGCAAACAAGACTTACCTCTATCAGGAAACAAAGGCTATTCTTAATCCCGCGACGCTCGTACCTTTCCTCGTGGGTAAGATGAAGACGCTCGGCACAGCGGCTTGTCCTCCCTACCACATCGCGGTTGTTATCGGCGGTACTTCTGCTGAAAAGAACCTTCTCACGGTGAAGCTCGCTTCTACTAAGTTCTACGACAACCTCCCCACTACAGGCGACGAAACAGGTCGTGCTTTCCGCGACATTGAACTCGAAGAACAGCTCCTTAAGGAAGCACAAAACATCGGTCTCGGCGCACAGTTTGGTGGTAAGTACTTTGCTCACGACATCCGCGTAGTTCGCCTCCCCCGCCACGGCGCAAGTTGCCCCGTAGGTCTCGGCGTAAGTTGCTCGGCTGACCGCAATATTAAGTGTAAGATTAACAAGGACGGTATTTGGATTGAGAAGATGGACGACAACCCCGGCAACCTCATTCCCGAAGCACTCCGTCAGGCTGGCGAAGGCGACGTAGTACGCATCGACCTTAACCAACCCATGAGCGAAATCCTTAAGCAGCTCGACAAGTATCCCGTAAGCACACGCCTTTCACTCAACGGCACTATTATCGTGGGTCGCGACATCGCGCATGCTAAGATTAAGGAACGCCTTGACGCTGGTCTTCCCATGCCCGAGTACTTGAAGAATCACCCCGTTTACTACGCTGGTCCCGCAAAGACTCCCGCTGGCATGGCTTGCGGTTCTATGGGTCCCACAACGGCAGGTCGTATGGACTCTTACGTAGATCTCTTCCAGAGTCACGAAGGTTCTATGGTCATGCTCGCGAAGGGAAACCGCTCACAGCAGGTGACTGACGCTTGTAAGAAGCACGGCGGTTTCTACCTCGGTTCTATCGGTGGTCCTGCAGCAATCCTTGCGCAGAACAACATCAAGAGCATCGAGTGTGTGGAATATCCCGAACTCAGCATGGAAGCTATTTGGAAGATTGAGGTGGAAGACTTCCCCGCATTCATTCTTGTTGACAACAAGGGCAACGACTTCTTCCAGCAGATTAAGCCTACTTGTAGTTGTAAGTAAGGCCGTTGGAAAGGAGAAAGGAGAAATGAGAAAGGAGAAAGTGCTGCGCACCATCCTTCGCATAAAAACTATCCTTTTTCCTTTCGGATTAGAATCACTTTGAGAAAGAAGAAAGAGAGAACTACATGTTGAGGATTTTACTCCGCACGGTGTTTCTCCTTTCTCCTTTCTCCCACTTGAATTTAATAGGACAATCGAGAAGAGAACTACATGTTGAGGATTTTACTCCGCACGGTATTTCTCCTTCCTCCTTTCTCCTTTCTCCTTTAAATACCATGCTCCAATCCATCTGTAAATTTATCTTCCACAAGGTGCTTGGTTGGAAGAGTTTCGTTGAAGTCCCCAACTTCGACAAGTGCATTTATTGCGTTGCTCCCCACACCAGTAATCTTGACCTCTTCATCGGCAAGCTCTTCATTACTGCCAACGGTCGCAAGTCGGCTTTCGTGATGAAGAAGGAGTGGTTTGTTGGTCCGCTTGACTACATCTTCCGCAACTGGATGGGCGGCATTCCTGTCAATCGCGGTAAGGGCACTGCCCTTATTACGGAACTCGTAGAGATTGCCAAGACGAGCGACACCTTCCGCCTGGCGCTCACGCCCGAAGGCACGCGTAAGGCAAACCCCAAGTGGCACCTGGGCTTCTACGTTATTGCTTCGCAAGCCAACCTCCCCATTGTGCTCATGGGCATTGACTATAAGAAAAAGGAGGTGCGCATGACAAAGTACGTCATGCCCTCGAAAGACCGCAAGGCCGACCTCCGCGAAATCTACGCTTACTATGAAGGTTATCAGGGGCGTCACCCCGAAAACTTCATCGTGGGTTCGGTATAACGTAAGGCGCTCTCAGGAGCGCCTTTCTTTTTGTCCCCATACGAAGGCAAAATTCCGCCAATCGGGGGTACTGGAATCGCCGATTTTTGTCACAATTTTTCGCACAGCCATACACTTGAAAATCAATACGTTACGCATACCCAAAATTATTAGTAACCTTTTTTAAAATATGTTACTAACAATTTAAATTATGTTACTAATAATTTTTACTACAAGTGATGTAGTTTTTTTGACAACAGTTATAGGGGTTTTGACGATAGGAATTGCGCTCCATTTTCGTGCCTCCACATGCCCCCTTGCCGACCTGCCGTGCATCACGGGTAACTGACGCTGGCGCAGAGCATCTAACCGCCTGATTTTTTTTATTTTAGGCTTTTTTAACCATGCAACTGAGTTTTTTTTCATAAATTTGCAAACGTGGGTTCGTGCCCTTTTCGCAAGCGCACAACTCGCCCTTCACCGAAAATCATTTAACCCCTAATAATAATTTAACTATGAAAAGAATTTCGACATTCATTGTTGCGCTGCTGTGTGCAGTGTCTACAATCCTTGCCGATGCGCCTTTCCGTAACCACCGTTACGATTCGTTTAAGGCGCTCTCTGTTACGAGCGAGAACATCGTGTTCATCGGTAACAGTATCACCGACATGCACTGTTGGCCCGAAGTTTTCGTAACGTCTAACGGAGACTATCTGCCCATTGTAAACCGAGGCAACTCGGGTACCTATTCTACGGAGCAGAGTGACAACCTCGAATCTTACATCAATGGCAAGCCCAAGAAGGTATTTATGATGATCGGCACGAACGACATCGCTACTTCGGGCGGACTTAACTTCTCTCCCGAGCAGGTACTTGCCTACGTGAAGAGTATCGTTCAGCGCATTCATGCGCGCTCGCCTCAGACAAAGGTGTACCTCTACAGCATCCTTAAAAACAAGACGGGCAACCGTGTGGAAGCTACGTGGCTCAAGGCGAACGAACTCACCAAAGCGTATGCTGACGCTACGGAAGGCGTTACTTACATTGACCTTTATGACAAGCTCGCAGGCGTGGCTAACGGAGGTGCGTGGAGTTACGACAACCTCCACCTCACGGCTGGCGCTTACCAGGCGTGGGCAGAAACAATTTGCCAATACCTTCAGGAGGGCGAGGCCTACACCGTTACTTCTGCGTATCCCGAAAACACATTGAACGCTCAGAATGCGGGCGGACTCGGAAGTTCTCACGGTATGCGCGCCACTTATTTTAGCATGCTCCCTATCAGCGGAGAGGACGTGCTCGTGTTTGGCGATGAATTTGTCAAGAACGGTGAGTGGCAAGAACTCCTTGGCAATCCCAACGTGAAAAATCGCGGTACGGGCTGGGGATATGGCGGTAGCATTGCGACGACAAGCAAGATTGTTGACGCCACTTATGCCAATACGGGCGTGAAGAAAGATGCTGCGAAAGCCATTTTCCTTTATACCGGTACGGAAGATTGTAACGGCACTACCGACATGACTCAGGTGAAGGCAAATTATAAGGCGCTCGTTGACAAAATTGCCGAAAAGTCGCCCACGTCAAAGATTTACTTGATGGCGCTTTGCCCCACAAACAATGCAAGCAATAACACCAATCGCATTGCAGCATTGAAGGATTATATGGCGTCATTGGCAACTGCCGACGCAACGGACAACCTTGAGTTTGTAGATACTTACACTCCGTATCTCAACGGCGATGTGGCAAACACCAAGTACTTCTATCCCAGCAATTACCTTGGCGGTCTTGGTTATGCCAAAATGGCGGTGTTGATGAAGGAAGCTTTGGACAAGAATTTCCCTGGCAACGACTACACCGTTACTTCTGAGGCTGACGCAGAAGTGCGTTACAACCAAGCAACACTCCGCAATCAGTTGACGCAAGTAATTGCGCGCGGACTCGTAGCACAGCGTGGTGACGCAGCTGGTCAGTATAATGCTGCGAAGATGGCAGCGTTTGACTCAAAAGTAAGCGAAGCAAATGCACTTTTGGAAAAGAGCAACATCACTCAGGACGAGGTTACCGCTTTTGCGAACGCGCTCAACGAAATTCTCAACGGCGCGCTCTCCATGCCTACTTACAGCACTGCAGATGCAGAAGTATGGTATAAGTTGAGCACCCCCAACCGCAACAAAAAGTATCTCACCAGCACAGGTGCTGGAGCAGGTGTTGTCGGAAGTGACCTCCACAATTATCCTACAGGTATGTGGAAGTTTGTGGTGCGTCAGGATGGCAAGTTGGATATTATCAACCGCCACGACAAGTCACACCTTGCTCCTACAGCGGCTTACAACAAGCAGATTACAACTACTGCTACTCAGCCCTCGGCAGGTTGGGAATTAAGTTATGCGAATGCTCCTGGTCTCTTTATTATCAGCAGTGGCACGGTGCAGTTGAATCAAACGACTGTAAGCGGCACTCCTGTTTATAACTGGAGTAACGGCCAGACAGGTAAAGACCGTAGCGATTCGGGTTGTCAGTATTTGATTGAACTCGCAGGCGAACCCGACGAAATGCCCAACCCCGACGAGTTGAGCTTAACTTTGGGTGTGGATCAGTTTGCAAATGGCGCTGCTACGTGGTCAAAGAATGTGCAAACCTCTGACGGTTGGTATGGTAAGTTTGTTACAAACACCACTCCCGCAGTTACCGTTGAGAGTGTTACAAAGACTGTCAACCCCATGGGATGGTCGCAGAAGCGTCCTTGGTTGCAGACGGGTTATACCTACACCATCTCGCTCCCCAAGGGATTCTTAATCACTGGATACGAATTAACTACTTTGGAAGGTGGTGGTTTCAGTGGCACGTATACTTATACAACGGCGGATGGCACAGCAACAAGTCCCGTTCAGACAGGCACTGCTCAAACCGTTAAGACTTCGGGTCTTGAAACTCAAACTGTGACGCTCAAGGTGGGTGAAAACACCGACGGCACTAAGGGTATTATGATTACCAAGTTGCTTCTTAAGTACAAGGTAGATAATAGTGCGGAAGAGGACCCTACTGAAATCACATACATTATTGATAAGGAGCACGGCAATCTCTATCGCAACAATGGCGAAGTGAATGCTTCATGGAACAATACTTGGAAGAGCAACGACGAACCTGTGTTGACTTTCGGTTGCGGTGCTAACAACATGAACTGGGCGGGCAACAATGTGCAGTTGATGACTGGTGGTAGCAGTTGTCGCTATACGCTTACAGCGCCTGCGGGTTATGTGATTTATGAATACAGTTTCACTTTTGCCAATAACGGTCACGACAATGCTCAAGAAATTGTGATGGACAACGGCATGGTGTATTCTTCTTCAACTACTCCGAAGACGATAAGTGCCAAGAAGCAGAAGTTGAGTTCTCTCGCATTCGACGTCAAGGGTCCCAACAGCAAGGGTGTAGTTCTTACTGACTTTGTCGTAAAGGTGAAACTCGATGTTATTGAGCGTCCTCAGGTCAGCACAGAGGGTAATGAATATTGGTATTATATCACCAGCGCCTCAACACAAAGCTATTGCGCAGGCAAGGTAATTTACTACGATGAAGATGCCCAGAAGTTGCGCTTCGGCGATAAGGAATTTGCCACTAACTACATCTGGAGTTTCTGGGAAAACGAGGACGGCAAACTTGCTATTAAGAACTACAACGGAAAGTATTTCGGCACTGCTGGAAACGGCACGGGTAATAGCACACAGTTTGGCGTAGTTGACGAACCCAACTATATTTACAACGTAAACGAAGCCTTTGATTTCTTCACGATCAAGGATAGTGGCACTGAACTCCACGCTCAAGACGACAACAAGGTTATCGTTCGTTGGGGAGCAGCAGCAGGTAATGCCTCTCTATGGAAGTTTGACGAAGTAGACGTAAGCAATGCTGACGCAAATTTTGCAAACACTGTTGTGGTGCAGGGTAAGACAAGCACAGGTATTGGAAACATTGACCAGCCCATTATTCGCTCTACTATAAATGTAAGTGGTCTTCAAGGCTCAGTTACTTTCCAAGGCGTGAAGGGTGCGTTTACGGGTACAGACAAGGCAGATATTACAAATGTGAAGGCTTACTTCGCAACAAATGCCCGCGAACTTTTCATCGATGCTGAGCAGAAGATGACTTGGCGTGAAGAGAATGGCGAACAGTTCGGTCAGACCGTAACGCTTGCAGAAGATGGTACGTTTACTATCACTGGCACAAAGGAAATGGCACCTGGTAACCACTACCTCTGGATTACTTACGACATTGCAGAAACTGCGAAGGAAGGTAACCTCGTAGACGCCAAGATTACTTCTTATATTGTAAATGACGAAGAGGTTGCTGAAGAAAATGGTGAACCTAAGTTCAGCACAACTATCTTCCTTTCTGAAGGTGCTGTACTTATGCCTATGGACAAGGGCACACGCTATTACCGCATACCCGCAATTACTGTGACAAAGGATGGTAAGAGACTTGTGACTCTCACTGACGACCGTAAGGGCCACGGTGCGGACCTTCCCAGTCACTGTTACCTCGTTGCTCAGTATTCTGACGACAATGGTAAGAGCTGGAGTGAACCTGTAACTGTTGCAGGTACGGCAGAAACTGGGGGCAATTACGGACACGGTGACGCTTCTATTGTTACCAACCGTGACAATGGTGATATTATTGGTATCATGACAAGCTCTGGCACTTACGGCCACGGTTTCTTTGCAGGTACTGCGCAAGAACCTCCCCGTTGGAAGACAATTGTCAGCCATGATGGTGGTGAGACATGGAGCACACCCGTTGACCACACGGACAAACTTTATGGTGCAAACTGTGATAATCCCAAGACGAACACTTGGAAGAGTGGTTTCTCTGGTTCTGGCGCAGCACTCCAGAAGCGTGACGGTACGCTCGTTTCAAGTTTCGTAAACCGTGAGGCTGATAACAGTCAGAACTTCTACTTCTTCATGAGTAAGGACGGTGGTCAGAACTGGTATGTGAGCGGTACAAGTGGCACGAAGAGTGCAGACGAACCTAAGACGTTGGAACGTAATAATGGCGACCTCGCAATCAGTGTGCGAGCAAGTGGTTACAATTACCACAACGTAACTTCTGACGATGGTGAAACATGGCACTATCCCTCACAGACACGTTTCAACACAGGTATTTCAGGTAATGCTTGTGACGGTGAATACATGGTATGGTGTTCTACAGTGGAAGGCAATCCTTGGGATATTGCTCTTCAAACGCTCCCCAATAGCGGTAGTCGTGAGAATGTAAGTATTGCACTTTCTACTGACGAAGGTGAAACCTTTGGTGCTCCCAAGACAATCTGTCCTCGCGGTTCTTGCTACAGCGCAACTGTAGTGCTTCCCGACGGAACTCTCGGTGTTTACTATGAAGAAAATGGTGTGTACGACGGCTTCGTTATGCGCTTCGTTCGCTTCTCTCTTGACTGGGCAAGTAACGGTGCTTACAAGTTTACAGAAGATGCTCCCTTCTTCCCCATCGCATCAACAAACACCTCTACAGGTATTGACGCAGTGCCTTCAGCGAATCCTTCTAACGCAGGTATTTACGACCTCTCAGGTCGCCGCGTACAAAAGGCAAGCAAGGGTGTTTACATCGTAAACGGCAAGAAGGTCATCTTCTAACCTCCGACACATTTATTTATTACGCCGCACAGCATGCTGTGCGGCGTTTTTTTCGGTCTGTTGCGGAGAGAAATCCGACTTCAAAGACAGCAACTGTTAGTAACATAATGCCACTTCTGCCCCCCTGAAAATTATATATTTTTTTACTAATAATTTTTACGAAAATAGGTATAGTTTTTAGCACACCGTTTTGACACAAAATTCGAGGAGGTAAAGCACCACTTTGGTGCACAAAAAAAGCGCCGCATAGTGGAAACTACACGACGCTATATTTAAGCGTTCGGGGTGAATGTTTTACTCTCGCTGCTGTGGGGATGCGGTTTCTCCGAACCACTTTTCCATCAAGATTTGTTCAAGTCGCTGCCCGTCAAGGTGGAGGTCAAATTTGCCTCCAGAGACAACGGAGATGCCCCCCGTCTCTTCAGAAACGACAATCGCGAGGCAGTCGGTCTTTTCAGAGATTCCCTTTGCCGCACGGTGGCGCAAACCGAGTTGTTTGGGGATATTGGGGTCGTGACTTACGGGAAGTATGCACCCCGCTGCCGTAATGCGACGGTGGGAAATAATCATGGCGCCGTCGTGCAGGGGACTGTTCTTAAAGAAGATGTTTTCAATCAGTCGCTGGCTAATGTTGGCGTTGATGAGGTCGCCCGACTCCTCCTCTTCCTTCAACGAATCATTGCGCTGAATAATAATGAGCGCCCCAACCTTCTGCTTCGCCATGTTGATGCAAGCCATAACGATGGGCAAAATATGCTTGCGATTAAGGTCGAGATTATCGCCCTTGCGACTGCCAAAGAGTTTGCGCAACACATCATTGCGACGGTTGCGCGCACCGATGTTGGAGAAGAACTGGCGGATTTCTTTCTGAAACAATACGATGAGTCCGAGCGAACCGATGCTGATCATCTGATTCATGATACTGCCCATAAGGCGCATGTTAAACACCTGCGAAACGAGCAACCATACGAATATGAAAATCAGTATTCCGGAAAACACATTTGCAGCGCTCGACTGCTTCATCTCCTTATATATATAACATAGGAGCAGCGTGACGAGCACAATGTCTATGAGGTCTTTAAAGCCAAATTCAATCATAGGGAAGATAAAAGATATAAGATAAAAGAGGAAAGATAAAAGATGCCTTGCGGGGCGAGGGGAGGATGTGAGAGTAAAGATATAAGAGTAAAGAGTAAAGGTGCCTTGCGGAGCGATGGGGAGTAAGAATATAAGAGTAAAGATACGGTGTAAGACACGCCGGATGGCATATCTTTTAACTTTACTCTTTTAACTTTACTCTTTCAAAAAGCTTCACCACCTCAACCGCAGCCTTCACATCGTGTACACGAAGGATGTGCGTCCCCTTCATTAGGGCAAAAGCGTTGAGGGCAGTGGTGCCGTTAAGTGCATCTTCGGCAGTAATGTCAAGAGGTTTTGTTATCATTGACTTCCGAGAAACGCCGACTAGCAGGGGGAGGTCGAAGATGCGGAAGTCTTCGAGTTGGCGCAGTAGGGTGTAGTTGTGTTCGAGGGTTTTACCAAAACCAAAACCGGGGTCGATAATCACGTCACGCATACCACGCTGGCGCAGTTGGCGCACTTTTCGCGAAAGGTCGGTGATGACTTCTGCGGTGACATTCTTGTACGAGGGTGCTTGCTGCATGGTTTGCGGTGTGCCTTGACAATGCATCAAGACGTAGGGCACACGCAGTTCGGCAACCGTGTCAAACATCTGTGCGTCGGCATCGCCACCCGAAATATCGTTGATGATGCTCACTCCAAAAGTCTCTACACTTCTGCGGGCAATCTCCGCACGAAATGTATCTACCGAAAGAATCGCTTCGGGCGCTTCTCGGCGCACTACCTGTAAGGCATTTGCAAGGCGCTCCCATTCTTCTTCCGCAGAAACATCTGCCGCACCGGGACGCGTGGAATAGGCGCCCACGTCAATGATTGCTCCGCCCTCTGAAATGATTTGCTGTGCACGCTCCGCCAGTTTCAGTTCCGTCTGCGTCCGACTTCCGGCATAGAAAGAGTCGGGCGTGGCATTGAGAATCCCCATGACTTTTGGGGACTCTAAGGAGAGTAATTTGCCACTGCAATTTAGGGAATATGTTGGCACTCGTGCATTCATTCTCGTTACTGCAAAAAGATAATTTGTACAAATATACACAGAATTTCCGCAATGCGAGGGTGCGTAATTGTTTTTTGTATAAATTTGTAAGTTGAAAGGATGTACATACAGTTGTCTGCGACACACGAAACTCAGACTTCTGCGCGCACGCTTTACTGCACAACACACTAAAATTAGTACCTATGTCTCTCACCGACCTCTACGAACTTTTTCTCTCCCACCCCGTTATCACGACGGACACCCGTAATTGTCCCGAGGGTTCTATCTTCTTTGCCTTAAAGGGAGAAAATTTTGACGGCAACCTATTCGCGCACGACGCCTTGGCAAAAGGGTGCGCACACGCCGTTGTGGACAATCCGCAAGTGGCAGGTTCTGACGGGCGCATGGTATATGTGAGCGATGTGTTGCTGATGTTGCAAGAATTGGCGCACCATCATCGCAAGCAGTTGGGACTGCCCATCGTGCAGATTACGGGTACGAACGGTAAGACGACTACCAAGGAACTCACCGCTGCCGTTCTTGCAAAGCGCTACAACGTGCTCTTCACCGAAGGTAACTTCAACAACCATATTGGTGTACCCAAAACACTGTTGCGCCTCACGGAGGAACACCAGATTGCTGTGATTGAAACGGGAGCCAACCACCCTGGAGAAATTGCCGACTTGAGCAAAATTGTAGATGCCGATTGCGGCCTCATTACCAATGTGGGCAAAGCACACCTTGAGGGTTTCGGTTCGCTTGAAGGCGTGGTGCAAACGAAAGGTGAACTCTTCCAATATCTTTCAACCAAGCCCGAAGGTTTTATCTTCCTCAACGGCGACAACACCCTACTTGCGCCCATTGCCAAAGGACTGCGCGCCATCACTTATGGTAAACCTGATGAAGGATATGACGTAGAAGGTGAGGTTATTTCCTGCACGCCACAATTGCGCTTGCGTTTGCGCATTGCTGGCGGCACTTGGCACGAGGTGCAAACCCAACTCGTGGGGGCGTACAACCTTGACAATATGCTCGCGGCGGCTGCCGTTGGCCTGCGTTACGGTGTGAGTGAAACGGATATCTGTGCCGCGCTTGAGGAGTACACTCCCAAGAATAAGCGTTCGGAACTCCAACAGACAGCGCACAACACGCTTATCGTGGACGCCTACAACGCCAACCCCACGAGTATGAAGGCGGCATTGGAAAACTTCGCACTCATCCCCCACCCCGACAAATTGCTTATCCTCGGCGAGATGCGCGAACTGGGTGCTGCTTCGGCAGAAGAACATCAAGCAATCGTCACACTCCTGCAAGCGTTGGAGTTCAAAAATGTTTGGCTCGTCGGATCTGAATTTGCCGCTGTGGCAGGAGCAACTCCCTTCCGCTGTTTCGCAGATGTGGAAGCGGTGAAAGAAACCCTCACGCAAACTCCCCTCACCGAGAAACTCATCCTCGTCAAAGGCAGCAACGGCACGAAGCTTTTCCAACTTCCGGAATACTTGTAGCATCCCCTAAAAATAATCTATAATCTAATAAATTTACATCTTCTATTTATGGCTAAGTTTAAGCGAATCCTCCTCAAACTTTCTGGCGAAAGTCTTATGGGCGAACAAGGTTACGGCATTGACGTAACACGCCTCAACCAGTATGCAGAACAAATCAAGGCAGCACTTGCTGCTGGTGTACAAATCGGTATCGTTATCGGCGGCGGCAATATTTTCCGCGGTCTCAGCGGTGCGGGCAAAGGTTTCGACCGCGTAAAGGGAGACCAGATGGGTATGTGTGCTACGGTGATTAACTCTCTCGCCCTCAGTTCTGCCCTCGGTGCTATCGGCGTGAAGAGTCGCGTGCTTACTGCCATCCGTATGGAACCCATCGGCGAGTTCTACTCTAAGTGGAAGGCTATCGAAGCGATGGAGAATGGCGAAGTGGCTATCATGAGCGGCGGTACGGGAAACCCCTACTTCACGACCGACACAGGCAGTGCCCTCCGCGGTATTGAAATCGAGGCAGAAGTAATGATGAAGGGTACTCGCGTGGATGGCGTTTACACCGCCGACCCCGAAAAGGACCCCACCGCTACGAAGTTTGACGAAATTACTTACGACGAAGTGCTCCAGCGCGGTCTCAAGGTAATGGACATCACTGCCACAGCCATGTGTAAGGAAAACAAGCTCCCCATCTACGTCTTCAACATGGACGTTTACGGCAACCTCGCCAAGGTACTTGAGGGAGAACCTATTGGCACGTTGGTGTATTAATTAAGAGTAAAGATAAAAGAGTAAAGAGTAAAGAGTAAAGATAACCATCCGGACTATAAACGCCTTACACTTTAAGAAAGAGTTAAGACTACCATTCGGGGTACAAGTCCTTACATTTCAAGAGAAAGTTAAGTCTTACACGTTAAGAAAGAGTTAAGATTACCATCTGGAGCAACTCCCCGCACGGCATCTTTACTCTTTACTCTTTTATCTTTATCTTATATCTTTACTCTTTCATAAAATCCTGCTCAACATGAAAGATCAAACTACTCACAGTAAGGAGAGCGTGACTCATACCAAGAGTAAACTTTTTGCGATACGAATTATTAGATTTTACAAGTATCTCACTGAAGAGAAAAAAGAATTTATTATTTCAAAGCAACTTATGCGTTCAGGGACAAGTATTGGTGCCAATATCCGAGAAAGTTACTTCGCACAAAGTCAGGCAGATTTTATACACAAATTAAATATTGCGCTTAAGGAGGCTGATGAAACAGCATATTGGTTGGAGCTTCTTGTTGAGAGCAATATGATTGAGGAGCACATGTTTAATTCTTTGTACACAGACGTTAAAGAAATCATTGCACTCCTTGTAGCTTCGATAAAGACTGCAAAGGAAAAGACTGCTGCCCAAACTTAGATGTTATAAAGAGTAAAGATAAAAGAGTAAAGATAAAAGATATGCCATCCGGCGTGTCTTACACGGTATCTTTACTCTTATATTCTTACTCCCCCTCGCCCCGCAAGGCATCTTTACTCTTTACTCTTTTATCTTTACTCTCACATCCTCCCCCTCGCCCCGCAAGGCATCTTTACTCTTATATCTTTACTCTTACTCCCTTCTCCCCTCGCCCCGCAAGGCATCTTTTATCTTTACTCTTTTATCTTTACTCTTAATAGATGCATAATTTTTCTCAAGAACTCGAAAGCGTTTGGCAATCCATTGTCAGCGGGAGCATCACCCTTGGTGGACGCATCATCGCTGCGATGTTTATCTTAGTAATTGGTAAGCTCATCATCAACTGGCTCAACCGCCTCTTTGCTGCCCTCATGCAGCGCCAGAAGGTGGAACCCAGTGTGCAAACCTTCCTGAAGAGCACGGTAAACATCCTCCTGCTCGTCATGCTGGGCGTTGCCGTCATCAGTAAGTTGGGCATTGAAATCACGGGGTTTGCCGCCCTTCTCGCCTCTGCAGGTGTAGCCATCGGTGTGGCACTTTCGGGCAATCTCCAGAATGTGGCGGGCGGACTCATCATCCTCTTATTCCGTCCTTACAAGGTGGGCGACTACATCGACTCCGACACGGGCGCTTCGGGTACGGTTAAGGAAATTCAGATATTCCACACCGTTCTTAGAACGAGCGACAACAAGATTGTGTACGTACCCAACGGCAGCATGAGCAATTCTGTCATCTCCAATTACAATCAATATCCCACGCGCCGCGTAGACCTCGTCTTCAGTATGGAATACGGGGAGGATTTTGATCGCGTTGAACAAGTATTGAGAGACATCATCGCCGCCGACGAGCGTATCCTTACCGACCCCGAGCCCGTCATCCGACTCGGCGAAATGGCTGCCAGCAGTGTAGACATTACCGTACGCGTATGGGTAAAGAACGAAGACTACTGGGCGGTACACTTCGACATGAAAAAGACGGTGTACACTACCTTCACAAAACTCAACATCAGCATCCCCTACCCACAGATGGTGGTGCACCAGGCAAAGTAACCCCACATATATATATATTATTAAGAGGCATCCGCGCGCGGGTGCCTCTTTTGCATTGCTGTTAGGTTAGGAGGTAAAAAGAGGAGGCAAATAGGGTAATTTTACGCCCCCATTTTCACGCTAAAAAACACCCCAAATACAGTTCATAAAAACTAAACCTATTTTCGTAAAAATTATTAGTAACATAAAAAAAATTATTAGTAACATATTTTAAAATACATTACTAATAATTTTGACAAATTCTGACACTATGTTAATCTACTGAGTATGTGATGTTTACAAAAATCAAGGATTTCGATTTTAACACTTCACTCTCACGGCATTTCAACCCAGCGTTTCCAGCACTTTTAGGTTCTCATCTAATTGCGCCTTGCTGCTTGCGCCAACAATTACGGACGTCACGCTTTCCTCTTCCAACACACTGCGCAGGGCATAGCGCGCAAGCGTTTCTCCACGCTCTTCTGCCATAGCGCGGAAGGCACGGAGTTGTTGCAATAGTTCGGGCGTGAGGACTTCTTCTTTCAGCGTCACATCGGTACGCATGCGGCTGTCGGCGGGAATGCCGTTGAGATAGCGGTCGGTGAGGAGTCCTTGAGCAAGGGGTGAGAACGACACGAAGCCGCACCCTTCTTGGCGCACGGCATCGAGGATACCGTCGTCGATGACTTGGCGGTCGAGCAAGTTCAGACGCCCTTGATAGCACAAGCAGGGGACGTCGTGACGGCGCAAGTAATCGAAGCCAAATTTAGTTGCCTCAAGGGGCCAACGAGAGATGCCGACATACAGCGCTCGCCCGCTGCGCACAATATCTACCAATGCCTGCAAGGTTTCTTCGAGCGGCGTAACGGGGTCGTAGCGATGGCTGTAGAAGAGGTCAACGTAATCCAACTGCATACGCTTCAAGCTCTGGTCGAGACTGGCGAAGAGGTATTTGCGCGAGCCCCAGTTGCCGTAAGGTCCTTCCCACATATCGTAACCCGCCTTGGTGGCGATAAAGAGTTCGTCACGATACGGACGGAAAGACTCGTGCATCACGCGACCAAAGGTGGTCTCCGCACTGCCATAGGGCGGACCGTAATTGTTCGCGAGGTCGAAGTGCGTAATACCGCGGTCAAAGGCGTAATGCAACAAATCCTTTGACTCCGTAAAGGGGCGGCGTTCACCAAAGTTCTTCCACAAACCGAGGGAAACCTTTGGCAATAAAATTCCGCTATTTCCGCAACGACGGAAGTTGTCGGGGAAACCAGCGTAACGGTGGGGGGAGGCGGTGTAGGGCATGGGGGAAATGGAGAAAGGAGAAAAGGAAAAAGGAGAAAGTTGCTGGCGCACAGATAAATGCCGCATGGGAATTTCTCCTTTCTCCTTTTTCATTTCTCAATTATAGATTATTTCAGTTGCAACTTAAACGTCTGCTGACCCGTCTCTGTCACAACATTCAAGAGGTAGGTCTGAGAAATCAATGTGGGGAGTGAGAGCGCTGAAGCGTTCTTTACAGAAGCCACACACTGACCTGCAGCGTCGTAGAGGCGCATAGCGGTGACGGGAACTGCCGAATTGGCGTGAATCACACCGCTGGACACCACCACCTGAATGGTTGAGGTAGATTCGAGCGGGCTATCGATACCCGTAGCTACGTCGTATTCCATAATGCGGAACTGGTAACTGTCGTTGCGGTCCATTTCCTTTGAATAGATACGGTCGCCATCAATATACCAGAAGTAAGGCTTTGCGGAACCACCGTTTTGGAATGAGAAGAAGCCACTGCGGTTGAGCAAGAAGTAGGTGTTCCAATCGGCATAATACTGGTTGGTTCCAAATTCTCCGAGTTCATTGACATAACGGTTGTCGCGCGCACTGGTAAGTTTGTATCTGCCCTGCGACTTGTCGAGTGTGAAGTTCCAATACTGCGCCTTGTTGGTTGTACCCTTTCTTGCCTGGAACTTAGGAGCACCACCCGAACCGTTAGGATTCGTGTTAGTCAAAAATTCTCCCGCTTCGTTAAGGATGGCATACTTCTTACCCGCCTTAATTTCCACAAAATCCTTCGCCCCTTCGATGGGCACAAGGTCGAATACGAAGTGGTCGTACGTAAAGGCACTGCTGCCGCTCTTGCTAATGCGCTTGCCGTCGGTTGCCCAGAATTCTGTACCCGACTTACCACCGTTCTGAATGGCATACTTGCCGTTCATGAAATAGATGTCGTAAGTGTGCCAAATTGCTTCGTAGGGGTTTTCACTACCTGCGCTGAAGTTACCATACTCATTGATGTAACGGTCGTCCTTCACGTTGATAATCTTGTAGCGACCCGTTTCGGTGTCCTTAGCAATGAGCCATTCCTGACGCGTGGGGTTGATGAGGTCAAGTTCTTCCTGGAATACAGGATTACCGCCCACTGTGCCAGCCTTAGGATTACCCAAGTACTTACCTTCGTACTTAATATAATAGGTACCGTACTCTATCACCTCTGCGGGGAAGACGTCAAGGCGGTAGTTGAAGTTTTGCTTGTAAAGTTGTACGGCATTCTCAAGTTGCTTCTTGATGAAGGGACCAACATACACGTCAGCCACAACAGGGTTCGGACTCTTGATTGAACCAGGGAAGTCGCGTGAGAGGATTGAACGCTGCTCTTCTGTCAAGTCAAGAATCTTCAGGTAATCTTCAACGAAAGCCTCGGGATTTGCAGCGTTGAGGTGGTCAAAGAGGTTGCAAAGCAACTGACCACGCTGACCCACGTAGCGCATTACCTTGACCCAAGGAGTAATTTCCGCCATGAGTTCGGGACTTTCAGAGGTTGCAAGGAGTTGGTCTGCCGAAGAAACGAGCAAGTCAAACTCTGCACGCACCTTTGCCAAGGCTTCAGCGTTGTAACCTCCCGCCATCTGCGCGTCAAAGTTCTTTGAGGCTGCTACAAAGCGGGGAGATTCGTTCGTACGGCGGAGTCCGTGGGTATTCACCCCAAGGTCTACGTTGTTTTCACAGAACACCTTGAACGCCTCAGCATTCTCAGGCATCAAATACTTGATGGCACGTTCCCAAGAAGCATTGCTGTCGTAATCCGCCATATTCCAAGTGTAGTCTGCCACGCTATAAAGCGAAAGCATTGAGGCTTCGGCATACTCCATGGGGTTAGAAGTATAACCGCTGAGGTCACCAGCAATATTAAGGTCGTCACCAAAAGTGGGACCCATAAGCATGCGACTGATACAATAGTCGTTTACGGGATAGTTCAACCAGATGTATGCCTTACGACCAATCTGCGCATTGATCCATTCGGTGTCGCCCTTATTGATAAAGTCAACAACGGAGTTACCCGTCCACATAATCTTGACTTCCTTATACAGGTTGTCGCGCAACTCTGAGAGGTACGTGCCACCTGCCCAACCGCGGTTGTACTGCGTGGGACAAAGAATGAGGGGTTCTACATCGTCGTATTTCTTTACGAAGTTGTCAGTCACATAGTTGAGCAACTCCGCCTGCTTAATACCGCGTGTACCTTCACCGCCCCAAACGTCGTCGAAGAATACGGCAAAGGCGCGCACGCCAAGGTCGTACATCATCTGCAACTTCTTGACTACGTTTGCCGAGTCGGTAGCATTCCACTGAATGTCGTTACCGGGGTGAACCGCCCACACGAACTTCACCTTGTTGCGCTTCGCTTCTGCCACGAGTGCCTTCATCTTGTTGGCAGACTCAGTGGGATAAGGTTCACGCCAACGCGCAAGGTGGTAAGGGTCGTCCTTGGGACCGTAAATATATACGTTCATTTTGTTTGCTCCGTAGAATTGGAACTGACGGAGGCGGTCGGTCTGACTCCAGTTATTACCATAGAATCCTTCAACCACCCCACGCTCGATAACATCAGGATAGTCCGAAACCGTAACACTCATCACTTCAGCCTGCGCTGCGACCTGGAGGAACGACTGTACGCCATAGAACGTACCACGTTCGTCATTACCCGCAATCACTACGCGTTCGGGAGTCACCTGAAGGTAGTAACCTTCTGCCTTTGAGGGAATGGAGGTTTCAAATTCCGCAACGGCAGCGTCACCACGCTCACCAATAATCAGTTCAATGCTTCCGCCCGTTGCTTCATACTTTGCCGTAAGCGCATTCACAGCATCGGCGTCAGCAGTTTCGGCACCGACCACATTAAATGCCGTTTGGCGGTCAAAAGCCTTCTCGCCCCAAGCGATGGATTGGGGAAGCGGAGAAATGGTTACTTGTTGCGCTGCGGCAGCAAGTGCAACGCTTGAAAATAAAGCAGTTGCAAGAATTTGTTTAAGATTCATAGATTAGCTTTGAGAATTATGAATGAATAAAGTAATTACAATAATAGATGCAGACTCTAAGCGCGTACCGACAATCGGGGGAATACCGACAGCGCTGTGGTTGTTGTGACTTCCGCCACCTCAGCTACGGTCACACCATAGATTTCTGCCAATTTCTGTGCCACTAAGGGCAGGTAGGCAGGTTCGTTTCGCTTGCCACGATGGGGAGTTGGTGCCAAATACGGGGCATCTGTTTCCAACACGATGCGAGAGAGGGGCACTTTTGTCTTGAGCGTTTCGGGAAGTGTGGACTTTTTGAACGTCAACACCCCACCTATCCCTAAGACGAAGCGGGGGAAACGCGCGAGCAACTCTTCAGCCTCCTCGGGGGTACCACCAAAACAATGGAAGATGCCACCAGGGAGACGATCAGCGTAAGGAAGTAAGGTATCCACGAGCAAACGATGCGCCGAGCGCGAATGTATGACGAGGGGCAAGTCGAAGCGAATCGCCCACTCCGCCTGTCGCTTGAGCGCCTCCACCTGTTCGGCAGCACGACTGTCGTCCCAATAAAGGTCGATGCCCACTTCGCCAACCGCCACATAGGGATGGTCGGGTGCAGCAAGCGCCTGCTCCATACGGTCAAGCAGTTCGGAGGGATTATCAGGCAAATCCGTGGGGTGAAGTCCGAGCATGGGGAAACACACTCCCGGATGTGCCGCGCAAAGGTCTAACATCGGTTGCCAAGAGTCTGCCGCAATGTTGGGCAACAGCAGGGTTTTCACTCCCGCCTCAAGCGCACGGGCAACGACTGCTGAGCGGTCGGCGTCAAACTCTTCGCCATAGATATGCGTATGCGTATCAATCATGGGGCAGTGCGACGTTAACTCTTACGACCCAACAACGTTTCGGCGAAGGTCCAAAGCGGGCGCTTCACGTCGTCACTCACGGCGATGGCATCAAAATGTTGGCGCGCTTCGTCGTACATCTCGGCAATGCGCTGCTGCGTGAGTGTGGCAATATCAAGGGCGTTGTAAATGTCGGTCACTCGAGAAATCTTTTCCTCGGGAAGAATCACGGCGTTGTTGAGCAGTGAGAGCAACTCCTCGCGCTGCTCAGCAGAAGCATGTTCGAGGGCGTTGATGAGCAAGAAGGTTTTCTTGCCACAAAGAATGTCGCCCCCAATCTTCTTGCCGAACACGGCAGGGTCGCCATAGACATCAAGATAGTCGTCCTGGAGCTGGAACGCCAAACCTATCTTTTCGGCAAAGGCATAAAGCGCATTGCAATCAGCCTCGGGCGCATTTGCCACAATGCCGCCCATTTTGGCCGCACAAGCAAGGAGCACGGAGGTTTTGAGTCGGATCATTTCGAGGTACTCTGCCTCAGTGACGTCCGTACGCTGCTCAAAATTCATATCATATTGCTGACCCTCACACACCTCAATCGTCGTGTCGATAAAGAGTCGGCGCGCCTCGTCGGCACGTCGGCACGTGCAAGAATTGATGAGTTTAAACGACTCAATGAGCATGGTGTCGCCCGAAAGGATTGCCGTGTTGGCATTCCAATGGCGGTGAACGGCGGGCTTACCACGGCGCACCTCAGCGCCGTCCATAAGGTCGTCGTGCAGGAGGGTGTGGTTGTGATACATCTCTATAGACGCCGCAGCCACAAGGGTATTCTCATCACAAGGCTTATACATATTGTGCGCCAAGAGGGTGAGCACGGGGCGAATGCGCTTGCCTCCCATCTCAAGGGAATAGGTAATCGGTTCGTAAAGTCCCTCGGGCTTGGCGGGGAAAGCAATGTGGTCAAGAAATTGTTCGATTTTGTTCAGCATATAGAAGATTTTATGGTGCAGATGTTTATAAAATGGAGGGGAAAATCTGTCTCAATTTTTCACACCTTATTATTGGCAAAAATTAGGTTACTAATAATTTTAATTAGGTTACTAATAATTTTAATTAGGTTACTAATAATTTTAATTAGGTTACTAATAATTTTAATTAGGTTACTAATAATTTTAATTAGGTTACTAACAATTTAAAAAAGGTTACTAATAATTTTTGCAAGAATAGATGTAGTTTTTCTTGAGTCAGCAGCCCACCGTTATAATTCAGTTTAGCGCGTATTAATCAGTGCGTTTGTGATATTCAATAGGGATGGTGACGCGCACGATGGAGAGTTGTCCGTTTTTACGTCCGGGTTCCCACTTCGGCATCCTACGCGCAGCGGTCATAATTGCGGCAGAAATCATCGGGTGTAGAGGTTCTTCTACCTTAGGTTCTAACACTGCGCCGTCGATGTCTACCAAGAACGTGAGGAACGTAGTGCCCTCTACGTTTTGCTGAATCACGAGTGGCGGGTAAACTATGTTTTTATCCAACCACCGCATCAGAGCGGTCACGCCGCCAGGGAACGTGGGCATTTCTTGTACCACCTCCGTGGGAGTTAGAGGTGCGAGTGGCGGGGGAACTTCAGCAGGTGTTGCCACGAGTGAATCTGCTGGGGCGGCAATAGTAGCAATGGTATCGGCAATGCTTTCCGTCGCAGGAAGTTCAGGCGCAACGGGTTCGGCAAGAGCAACCGCTTCGGGTTCGTCTACAATTTCGGGAACGCGAACCACCAGTTTTTTCTGCGCCTCCACTTCTCGCGGACGCAAATCTACGAAGCGAATCAAGTGGGAGTCTTGGCGTTGCAGCGCTTCCATACGTCGCAACTCCTCCATCAGGTGCGCAAGCTCGCGGTCGGAGCGTAGGGAGAAGTAAGTATTGACGCCTACCACGAGAACGATAGCGAGAAGCAAACTCAAGCCCATCCCCAACAGCGCATAGGCGTAACGCCTGCCGGCTTCTTGGCGAAGTCGATAGGCGCCATACGAACGATTGCGACCTTCAAACACCAGGTCACACCATTCTCGCGATACTAAATCGACGGAACGCACGTTAATTGTCTGAGGGGAATGATGAGCGGTAATAATTCTCGTGTATTTTGCTACAAAGTTACCCCTAAAAGTAAAAATCTTAGTAACTTTGAACCACAATTTTAAGTGAAAAATGAAAAAATTACTTTTCTATATCCTTTGCCTACTTTCAGTTACCTCACTTTGGGGGCAAGAAAGCTATTCGGGATACAACACGCTGAAACTCCCTACCTCTGCTCACGTCGCAGCACTGGGGGGAGACAACATCTCTATCGTTGAAGACGATGCTGCTATTGCGTGGCACAATCCGGCACTCTTGGCAAACGTTTCTCACAATGTTTTGGGCCTTAACTTTATGACCTACTTCGCCGACAGTAAGTGGATGGGCGCACAGTATGTTCGCGCCTTTGGCGAACGCCACACGGGAAGTATTACAGCACAACTCTTGAACTACGGATCGGCAACTGAAACCGACGCACAGGGAAACACGCTCGGCAGTTACTCAGCAAAAGACATTTACATCGCACCCTCATACAGCTACCTCTTTAGCAACAAGTGGACGGGCGGAGCTACGTTGAAGTTTGCCTATTCCAAGTATGCCGACTACTCAGCTACGGCGGTGGCGGTGGACTTGGGGTTGAACTATTACGACGAAGAAACCGACCTCTCCATATCGGCCACGCTGAAGAATATCGGTACGGAGTTTTCTTCCTTTCACGACGGCGAACAAACCCTGCCCTTCGTAGCTCAGTTGGGCGTGTCAAAGGGATTAGAACACTTGCCTTTGCGACTCTCCCTAACCCTTACCGACCTAACCCACTGGAGCTCTGATGACTATTACGTTGATCCCGCTAAGGAAGAGAAACTCTCGTTCTCAAAGAAGTTGCTCAACCACCTCATCATAGGTGCCGACTATTTTATTACCGACAACGTGAGTCTCTCTGCGGGTTACAACTTCCGCCGTGGTTATGAACTCACCACGGCTGGCAGTGCCAAAGGTGCAGGTCTTACCGCCGGAGCATCTCTTCACTTAAAGCGCTTCAAGATTTCGGGCGCCTACGCAAAATATCACAAATCTACGTCCTCGCTTATGTTTAACGTAAGTTACGCACTATAGTCGAGGCCACTTAATACGCTACACTTCATGAAGAAAATCATTATCGCCCTCGACGGTCACTCCTCGTGTGGCAAAAGCACCATGGCGAAGGCCCTGGCTAAGAAAATCGGATACATCTATGTAGACACCGGCGCCATGTATCGCACGGTAACGCTCTTTGCCCTGCGCAACAACATCTTTAACGGCGCCGAACTCGACGCAGCCCGCTTAGAGGCGCTCCTGCCTGAGGTGAGCGTGAGCTTCGTGCTCGACCCCGAGACCAACCTTCCCTTGGCGTGTCTCAACGGTGAGGTGGTGGAACGCGAAATCCGCACCATGGAGGTTTCTTCCCGCGTAAGTCCCATCGCCGCCCTACCCTTCGTACGCACCATGCTCACCAAGATGCAGCAACAAATGGGCGAGGCAAAAGGCATCGTGATGGACGGACGCGACATCGGCACGGCGGTATTCCCCCAAGCGGAACTCAAAATCTTCGTTACCGCTTCGGCAGAAGTGCGTGCGCAACGCCGTTACGACGAACTCACGGCGAAGGGCGAAAGCGTAACCTTCGAGGAGATTCTTAAGAACGTGCAGGAGCGCGACTACATCGACTCTCACCGCGAAGTTGCGCCCCTGAAACAAGCCGAAGACGCCCTCGTTTTAGACAACAGCAACATGACGCGCGAGGAGCAAAACGAGTGGCTGATGCAGGCCTACTTGAAAGCGGCAGGAGCGACTTGCGTGTAGACCAGTAGACACGGTGTAAGCAGGCAAG
>JAGBYW010000139.1 GCA_017628555.1 Bacteroidaceae bacterium
CGATTGCGATACCAGATGCAGTATTTACAAGTGCTTCAGAGATACCCACAGAAAGAGCAGCTGAGTCAGCACCACCTTCACCGCTTGCCATAGCAGAGAACGACTTGATCATACCCATTACGGTACCGAGAAGACCAGTAAGAGTACCGAGCGTTACGATAGTACCGATGATGGGGAGGTTTTCCTGCATCATAGGCATTTCGAGAGCTGTAGCTTCTTCGAGTTCCTTCTGGATAGCGAGCACCTTCTGTTCCTTAGAAAGAGTAGCGTCGTTTTCAACCTGACGGTAAGTAACGAGTGTAGAACGTACTACGTTAGCTACAGAACCCTGCTGCTTGTCGCAAAGAGCTTCAGCCTTAGCGATATCACCAGCCAAGAGAGCTGCCTTAATATCCTTTACAAAACGACCAACATTACCCTTACCGTTTGCAGTGCGGATAGCAAAGAAACGTTCGATTGCGAGTGCGATTACAGTGATGAACTGACCCCAGATAAGAGGCACGATGAAACCACCCTTATACACAGTACCAACGATACCATCGGGATGATAGTCACCATCCTGGAAGAAGTGGAAGGGAAGATTAGTAAAGTTTTCGTGACCTACGAAGTTTGTCTTGTAACCAGCACCGAACACATAGAGTGCTTCAGCAATGAGGAAACAGATGAGGATAACAATCCAACCGGACTTAATACCCTTGAAGCCCTGAGACTTCTTTGCACCCTTAGGTGCATTAGCATTTGTTGTTGCCATTTGTTTAAATAAATTAAAAGGTTTTAAAAAAGTTAATTGATTTTCAGCATTTTAGGCGCACAGAGCGCCCCGTTAAAGGCGCGTGTACGCAATTTGTTTGGGGCAAAGTTACGCAAAAATCCTGGATTAGACTTAAAAACTATTGTATTTTTAAAAATTTAATTTTGTTTTGTCACAATTTTTCGCCTTTTACAGGCACGCAGTTCAAACCTGATAATCAGCGTGTTAGACACCCCTAAAATTGTTAGTAACATATTTTAAAAAAGGTTACTAATAATTTAAATTATCTTACTAATAATTTTTACGAAAATAGATATAGTTTTTCAGCAAACTATTTTCGTGTGTCGCGACAGCGTTTTCGTGCCACTGAAATCTGTTTTCGGGGCGCTCATTTGGGACTTCTGCGGAGGCAAGCCACTATTTTTCCCTTGAACCGTTATTTTTTTTCTCAGAGGGGCACTCCTTTATATTTAAATGTGTACTTTTGCCCTACGAATTCAAACTTAAAACATAAATTAAACTATGCACAAGGAAATTGACTGGGCAAATCTTACCTTTGGTTATATGCCCACGGACTACAATGTACGCTGCTACTACCGCAATGGTAAGTGGGGTGAAATTGAAGTAAGCAGTTCTGACTCAATTAACATTCACATGGCTGCAACTTGCCTTCACTATGGTCAGGAAGCCTTTGAAGGTCTTAAGGCATTCAACTGCCCTGATGGCAAGGTGCGCGTCTTCCGTTTGCAAGAGAATGCAGCGCGTCTTCAAAGCACTTGCCGTGGCATCATGATGCCCGAGCTCCCCACGGAACTCTTTGAAGCGATGGTGAAGAAAGTAGTGCGCCTCAACGAACGTTTCCTCCCCCCCTACGAAAGTGGCGCTGCGCTTTACATCCGTCCGCTCCTCATTGGTACGGGCGCTCAGGTAGGTGTTCGCCCTGCAGAGGAATACCTCTTTATGATATTTGTAACGCCCGTAGGACCTTACTTCAAGGGTGGTTTTAATACTACAAACTATGTCATCGTACGCGAATACGACCGCGCTGCGCCTCACGGAACGGGTACGTTCAAGGTGGGTGGTAACTATGCGGCAAGTCTTCGCGCCAACAAGCGTGCGCACGACCTCGGTTACTCTTGCGAGTTCTACCTCGACGCTAAGGAAAAGAAGTACATCGACGAATGCGGCGCTGCCAACTTCTTCGGTATCAAAAACAATACGTACATCACTCCGAAGTCAAGTTCTATTCTTCCCTCAATCACCAACAAGAGCCTCCAGCAGTTGGCGCTCGACCTCGGTTTGCAGGTAGAATGCCGCCAGATTCCCGTTGAGGAACTCGCTGAAATGGAAGAAGCAGGCGCATGTGGCACTGCGGCAGTAATCAGCCCCATCGGCCGCATCGACGATTTGGAAGAAAACAAGAGTTACGTCATTGCCAAGGACGGCAAACCCGGTCCCGTCAGCCAGCAGCTCTATACGAAATTGCGCAATATCCAATACGGCATTGAGCCCGACACTCACGGTTGGGTGACTATCGTAGACTAATCAAGGGGAAAGACCTTCCCCAATAAAACAGAGACGAACTGGTTTCCGCTGGGGGAGCAGTTCGTCTTACCTCCTTAACCGAAAAATCATCCTCACCTTATGCGAAAACTTACGCACATCCTCATCGGCGGTTTTGCCTTTGTCTTCGTAATCGGAGGGTCACTCAGCAGTTGTGGCGACTCTGAAAAACTCAAAGAGAAGGAACAAGAAATTGAGCAACTGCGCCAACTCGCAGAGTTAGACCGCCGCGAGATGGAAAATCAGTATGCCGAATTTGCCGTTCAGTATGCCGAGTTGAAAAAGACCGTGCAAAACGACTCTCTCGCCACCCTGCTCGACTTAGAACAGAAGCGTGCGGAGCGCTTACTCAAAGAACTCAAGAATGTTAAGGCCAACAGCTCGGCAGAAATCTTGCGCTTGAAGAAAGAATTGGCTACGGTGCGCGCCGTGCTCAAAGACTACATCCGCCAAGTAGACTCGCTGCAGCGCCTGAATATTGCCCTCGTTAGCGAACGCGACAAAGCGCTGGCTGAAGCTGAGCGCACACGCAAAGAGAATACCGCCATTAGCGAAGTGCGTGCACAACTTGAGGAAAAGGTAGAGATTGCCGCGCAGCTCAATGCTACAGGGGTAACGATTACGCCCTTGAAGAAAAACGGCAAGGCAGCCAAGAAGGCTAAAGACATCAAGACCTTCTCCATCGACTTTACCGTGACGCGCAACGTTACTGCCGACACGGGGAACCGTATGGTTTACGTGCGCTTGATGAAGCCTAATAATCAGTTGGCCAATCCCACGGGTAAATTCGCCTACGAAGATCGCGAGATTGACTATTCAGCAGCTAAGGCTATCGAATATTCTGGCGAGGAAGTGCAACTTCAGGTTTACGTGCCCATTCAGGAATACCTTTCTCCGGGCACTTATCACGCCTTTGTCTTTATCGATGGACAGATGATTGGTTCGGGTTCTGTAGAACTTAAAAAATAGTCCATGCTTCCCAAAGACCCCATGATTCTTTTCAGTTACATCAACATGAAACTGAGAGACCAATATCCTTCGCTCGACGAACTCTGCCGAGCGGAGGATATTGACCATAAATGGTTAGTAGAACAGTTGGGCGCCGTAGGGTTTGAATACTCTGCGGAGCACAACAAATTTTGGTAACACCTCACGCCCTGCTCCTTCGGCGTAATGCCCGGACATGAAGTTGAGAACTGAGACGGTTATCACCATAGTTACTTTCCCCCTACTCACGTAAAAATCTCCTCCGCCATGCTGCGCTACCCCTTCTCCCTATTGTGCATTGCGCTGATACTCATCCTCTGCTTCTGCCATCCCACGTCTATCCCCTTAGACATTCCAAACATCCTGGGGATTGATAAAATCGCACATTTTATTATGTACCTCGGCACGTGTGGAGTAATCTGGACGGAATATTTGCTCAAGCACGAGCGCATCAACTACCGCCGCACGTTTTTGCTTGCCGTGATTGCGCCCATTGCCCTGAGCGGCGGCATTGAGTTTGTACAGGGCGCAATGACTGACTACCGCGGCGCCGATATTTATGATTTTTATGCCAACACGTTTGGCGTACTCGTCTCCCTCATCCTGCCCTACGGTTGGTGGCTCGGGCAGCAGAAAAAGGGGAAAGCATAACCCGCACGCGCCCCTTACTCGAACTTTCACACACGCTACACGCACCCACAATGCTCACGCTTCGCATCTCCCCCACTACCCTTTCAGCTGCTTGCCTCACTCAGGGCAAGCCTTTTGCGTTTGCTCCAATTCCCCTGCAATCTCACCGCTCGCTCATTGCAAACCTGCAAGAGGCGGTTTCAACCCTTCCACTTTTGCGCGAGCGCACTCCTGATGAACCCACTCAGGTGCTTGTCGTTGGCAACGTCACTCCCATTCCCCTCGCCGACTTTCAGGAGGAAGACTGCGATGCGTTTTACAACTACTGCTTCAAACCTACGGTTCCCCACCGCGTTTTTTACGACGTGGTTCCTACTGCCAATCTGATGTTGGTCTTTGGGCTGCCCGAAGCTACCTGTAAGGCGATTGAAGAAGCCTTAGGCGAGGTGCACTACGTGGCGGCCATGACTCCCGTATTGAAGCAGTTTGTGCAGAAATCCACTCAGGCGCAGGGTCCACAGCTTTACATTTACACCCACGAGAAGGTTGTTGACATCGCCCTCATTGAAAACGGGCGCTTGATGATTACCAATTCTTACGAGGTGAGCACAGCTGCCGACGCGGCTTATTACGCCTTCAACATCATCAGCCACCACGGCCTGAAGCCCCAAGACACGCCCATCCACATTGCGGGCACGCCCGAATTGCGCAATCCGCTGATTGCCGAACTCGGCAAGTTTGCGCCCCACGCTATGCCCATCCTGCCCTCCATCGACTTTAAGCACCACGAGATTGCTTCTACCGAGGGCATGACCTATGACCTTATGGCGTTCCTGTTGGGCAGGAAGAAATAATGCCGCGGTTATAACATCTGGAGCTTTAAAAGCATCAAGACCCCATAGGTTACATCTAACTCACCCACTCTCATGCGTATCATTACCGGAATCTATAAGGGGAAACACTTTGAAATTCCCCGCACGTTCAAGGCGCGCCCCACGACGGACTTTGCTAAGGAAAACCTCTTCAACGTGTTGCGTGCCTACGTGGACTTTGAGGAACTCAAAGCCCTCGACCTCTTTGGTGGTACGGGTAGCATCACGCTCGAACTCCTCTCACGCGGTTGCCCCCACGTCACTACGGTGGAAAAAGACCGCAAGCACTACTCGTTTATCCTCGAGTGTATCAAGTCGCTCAAGACGCCGGCCGCACACCCCCTCTGTGGCGACGCCCTGCGCTTCATCGAGCGCAGCAAGGAACCCTTTGACTTCATCTTTGCCGACCCTCCCTACGCCCTGCCGGAGTTGGGCGAACTCCCCGAGCGCATTATGAACAGCGGACTCGTTACGGACGACACGCTCGTCGTGTTGGAACACGGGAAAAACTACGACTTCTCCGCACGCCCCGACTTTCTCGAACACCGCGCTTACGGCAGTGTAAACTTCTCCTTCTTCCGCAAACGTAAAGACGACGAGCAGGAGGAAACTGAAGCCTAAAATCCGCACGCTGCCCCCTCAAAAAATTGCTCAAAATACGGTTGTCAAAAACTATACCTATTTTCGTAAAAATTATTAGTAAGAAAAAAAAAATTATTAGTAACATATTTTAAAAAAGGTTACTAATAATTTTCAGGGGTTAAGACATACACTTAAACAACTGTAATTCAATAGATTACAGAATTGATAAAATTCCCGATTTTTCAGGTAAAAAAACAACGTGGAGACACCCTTAGAGGGTTGTCTCCACGTTGTTGTTTGTAGCAATACTGTCTGTCGTTTCTTCCGCTACGCGCAGCCCCGAAGTCAGCGCTTCAAGCACGCGGTCCTGGTAGGCGCGTCCGTGTGACGCACGAATCAGTCCCTGGTTGAATATCACGAAACAGAGCGTGTGCCCGTGCGCCGTAGTGCAATAACCTGCCAGCGTGCTGATGCCCGTTACCGAGCCCGTCTTTGCACGCACATTTCCGTGTGCCGTAGTATAACGCAGGCGCTTCTTAAGCGTGCCGTCTTCTCCGCAAATGGGCAGCGACTCATAGAGTGCAGGCATCACCTTTGGCGTAGCGTGAGCGTAGCGCAGGAGGGTGCCGAAGAGTTCGGGCGTGGCATAGTTGTAGAGCGAAAGCCCACTTCCGTCGGCAATGCGGTAATGCTTGGAGTTCAATCCGAGGGTGTCGATCAAGGCATTGATGTATGCCGCCGCTTCCTTCGCGGAAGCCCTGGGTTTCTGTGAGTGTGCCGCCAGTTGATAAAAGACCGACTCGGCGCAAAGGTTGTCGCTCTCCTTCATCATGGGGTGTAACACGGAGGTGATAGGGCGTTCCACTTCAGCTACCAACTCTGCCTCATCGGGAAGTGCGCGCAGATAGGTGCGCCCCTTGAGCTGAATCCCCGCCTTGCGCAACTGTGCGCGAAAGGGTGAGGCAAAAGCGGGTTTCCCGTCCAGATAGAGCGGACGAATTAACTTGTCGTCGTCGTCCCAGCACCAGCCGGCGCCACGCGAAAGGGTGTCTTTCATCGTCATGTCGAGCAAGAGGTTGCCGTCTATCGTTTCTATACCACGCTGGCGGAGGGGTTCTATCAGGCGATGCAGTTCGGCACTCTTCAGCAGGGGGTCGAAGCCGGCACGCACGATGACATCGCCCTTAAACGTATTCCCCTCTTGCGTACCGCTGAGGTAAAGCCCCGTGCGATACTTGTACTCCTCTCCCAAAACGGTCAGCGCCGTCACCGCCGTAATCACCTTCTGACACGAAGCGGGGCGCATGAGCTGAAGCTCGTTGTGCGCATAGAGCAAAGTGTCGTCGGTCAAATCATATACGTACAAGCCCAGCTGAGAATGGCGCAAGAGCGAATCGGTAAGGAGGGTGTCGAGCCGATGTACGAGTTCGATGCTCAGACTGTCGGAAGCCTTGAGCGGAAGTGCCAGCAGTATATATATATAAATGAGTGTGCGTTTCAGCATAACTATATGAAATCCCGAAACACCTCAGAGCGAAGGTTTCGGGATTATCTTTAAATTCTGAAAGTTACTTCAAATTATTCAGCTGCTACGGGGCGGGCGGGCGCTGCGGGAGCAAGCGTGATGCCAAGCTTAGCTGCTACCTTGTTTGTTACATCTTCGTTGAGCGAGTCGTTGAGGAAAATGTATGAACCCTGAGCTGCCTGCTTGTCAATGATATATACATAACCGCCTTCCTTAGCAAAAGCCTTCACCGCGTCAGCTACAGCAACGTAAAGGGGTTGGAGCTTCTGCTGCTTTGCTTCTTCGAAAGCACGAGAGTTATCTTCGCGCGCCTGTTCGTAACGCTGATAATACTCCTGGATTTCCTGCTCACGGCGCTGGCGGATGTTAGCGGGCGTCTGCTCGTTAATTTCTGCCTGATACTTCTGCATCTTTGTTTCAATTTCCTTCTGCAATTCAGCCAAGTCAGTTTCGTAACTCTTACCCAAAGTTTCAAGTTCTGCCTGTGCAGTCTTGAATGCGGGCATCGCCTGCACAAGAGCGAAATAATCTACCTGCGCAAACTTCTGCGCGAAAAGCGCTACGGGAGCTGCAAGGAGCAGCATCATTAAGATTTTCTTCATTTTTGTTTTGTGTTATAGATGAAAAATAATTTACTGGAGATCAGCGTGCGTAACCCAATTTTTCAAGGACGTCGGCACTAATATCAATCGAGGGTGATGCAAAGATAATTCCACTATTAGAAGCGCGGTCAATAACAAGTTGAAATCCTTTTTGCTGGGCAATCGCCTTCACCGCATTGTAAATTTCTTCTTGAATAGGCTCAATCAGCGACATGCGTTTCTTATAGAGTTCGCCTTCAGGACCAAAGTATTTCTTGCGCAACTCACTTGCCTCGCGCTCCTTGCCAATGATGGCTTCTTCGCGCTCTTTCTTTTGCTGCTCAGAGAGAAAAACGAGTTCATTCTGGTAATTCTTATACAAGGTCTTGGCAGCATTGTCAACGGCTTCTACTTCCGCCTGCCACTTCTTAGAAACTTGATTCAACTGTTCGTTAGCACGTTCGTAGGCAGGAATATTTCCGAGAATGTATTCCATATCTATGAGCGCATATTTCTGTGCTGTAGCGCCAAAGGCTACTGCGAAACAGAATAAAAGGGATGTTAGAAATTTCATAGTTACAAGGTTTAGAATTCTTGACCGATAATGAAGTGGAACTGTGAGCCGCCAATCTTCATACCATTAGCATTATTCTTCTGGAAACCGTAAGCCCAGTCAACACCCATAAGTCCCACCATCGGAAGCAGGATACGCACACCGATACCTGCCGAACGCTTCATATCAAAGGGGTTGAACTTATTCACATCTGCCCAAGCGTTACCTCCTTCAATGAAGGCGAGCGCAAAGAGTGAGGTGCTGGCTTCGAGCATCAAGGGATAGCGGAGTTCAAGTGTCATGCGGCTGTACGCATAAGCATTCTGACCGTCGGCACCTCCGAGCGAACCGTTATCATAACCGCGAAGACCGATCGTCTCAGTAGCATAGCCCGTAGAGTATCCCGACATACCATCACCACCTACGTAATACGTTTCAAAGGGTGACTTCAAATGGCGATTGTATGAGCCGAGAATACCAAACTCAAAGCGTGTCATCAACACAGGACACTTTAATTTTGAATTGAGTGCGGTGAACGAACGGAACTTCAACTTCCATTTGTGATATTCAATCCAGCGGTACTTATCCTGTGCCTCCTGTTGGTACGTACTGCTCTGATAGTTTGTAGCGAGGTTCGCATAATCTTTCTTTTCCCAGAGCGAATACGGCGGAGTGAACGTTGCGCTCACCATGAACTCAGACCCCATACGTGGGTAGAAAGAGTTGTCGGTTGACGCACGACTTAGCGTAAGCGAGAGGTTGATGTTATTACAATTACCATCACTAATCAGGAAGTACTGCCAGTTTTTCAGCATATAGCGGGTGTAAGCAAGTTCTGCCATAAAACTGAAACTATCGTCGGGCCAGCGTAAGCGTTTACCGTAACCGATAGATGCTCCAAACATCTTCACATATTTGTCGGGGTCGTAGTAATTGGCGTAGTTGTAATAGCTATTGTTTGACCCGTAACCGTAAAGATAATTGTAATAATTGTTGTAGTAATTCGAACTGTAGTAATTTGAGTTTACGTCGCTCTGCTTTGAGTAATAGAGCGAGAATGAGAATTGGTTGGGACGCTTACCTCCGAACCAGGGGTCAAGGAACGAGAGCGAGTAACTCTGATAATACGTACCATTTGTCTGACCGCTGAGCTGGAGGGTCTGACCATCTCCTTGCGGGAAGAAACCTCCGCGCTTGTTACCCTTACGGAAGAGGTTTTGGATGGAGAAGTTTGTAAATTTAAGTCCGATACGCCCTACAATACCCGTTTGTCCCCAACCACCAGAAAGTTCAATCTGGTCAGCACCTTTGGTTACAAGGGGCCAGGTTATATCTACCGTACCGCTTTCATAGTCGGTGTCGATATTCTTAAAGAGTTCGGTCTGCAAGATTTCCGAGTCAAACTGATTCATCGCCGCAAGGTCGCGAAGCGAACGCTTGATGGACTCCATAGAGAAGAGGTCGCCGGGCTTCGTACGTAACTCACGACGGATTACATTTTCAAAAACGCGGTCGTTACCTGTAATCTTAATGCGGTTGAGAGTTGCTTGACGACCTTCAACGATACGCATTTCCAAATCCACCGAGTCTCCTACGACGTTAATCTCTACGGGGTCGATACTTGAGAATACGTAGCCATTGTTATAGTACAAGTTGCCGATCGCATCCTCATCTATTTGCAAACGGTTTTGAAGTTGCTCTTGGTCATAGACATCTCCCTTTTGCATCTTGAGTTCATAGTTCAAATGGTCGGAACTATACACCGTGTTACCCACCCAAGATACATTGCGCAAGTAATATTTTTGCCCCTGATAGAGGTTGAGGTAAATGTCTACGTGAGAATCGTCTACCTGAGCTACACTGTCGGAAATCAACAACGCGTCGCGATACCCCCAAGCATTGAGTTTCTCGATCAAGAGTCCCTTGTCTTCTTCATACTTTTCGGGCAAGAATTTCTTGGAACGCAAGAGGTTGCGAAGCGAGTTTTCGCGCGTCTTTTTCATCGCACGCTTTACCTTGCCCACTTGTTTTGCTTCGACACCATCAACATAAATCTTACGTACCTTGATACGGTTTTGCTTGTTGATGTTAATATCCACGAGCACCTTGTTATTGCCCGTCACGTCTTCGCGTTGCTGGATGTCAACGTCGGCATTCTTAAAGCCTTTATCCTCAAAGTAGCGCTTGATAATAATCTCCGCACGGTTTACCATGTCGGGGGTAATTTGCGAACCTACTTGCAAGCCGAGGCGCTCTTCAATATCCTCGCGCTCGCTCTTTTTAACGCCTGAGTAGGAGATACTTGAGATGCGCGGTTGGGGCGTCAGCGCTACGTGGAGGTAAATCTTATTATCTACGATACTATCGGCAAGAAGCTTGACGTTAGAGAAAAGTCCCTGATTCCAATAGCGATTGATGACTTCCGTAAGCTCCATGCCGGGCACACTTATCTTCTGACCCACCGTGAGTTCTGAAATACTGCGCAGCAGGTCATTGTCATAAGGTTCCACATTATCTACGGTCAATCCACCAAGGACGTAGGTCACGGGAGTACCCGAATAGTTAATTTGCGGTTTTACAATCACTCGCTTCTGCGCTGCGGCACCAATGACCGTAGCGGAAAGAAGCAGGAGAAGTATATTTTTCAGTGTATTCATTATATATAGAATAGACGATAGTTTGTCAGAGCGGATGAAAACGGAGGGCGTTTTTCGGCTCCGAGAATGTCTCATTTTTTCGCCACGTCGAGGGGCAAAACAAGTTCACTTTTCCGTACCCAGTAAAGACTTATAAATCAGATGGTTAAAGAGGGCGAAAATTATTAGTAACATATTTTAAATTATTAGTAACCTAAAAAAAATTATTAGTAACCTAATTTTCGCTACATTACTTCTAATTTTTTGCCCGTCTAATTTAGCCTTTTTTAGAGCGTGAAAACGCCTCAAAAAAAACACGGTTTCAGCGCCGTTTCTCAACGCTTAATTTTGCGCTGTGACCTGCTCGCTGGTTTTACCAAATCTGCGCTCCTTGCGGTTGTAATAATCGATGGCCAACTGGAGGTCTTCGGCGTTGAAGTCGGGCCAGAAGGTGTCGCAGAAGTAAAATTCGGTGTAGGCACACTGCCACAAGAGGTAGTTGCTCAGTCGGCATTCTCCGCCCGTGCGAATCAAGAGGTCGGGGTCGGGCATGAAGTTTGTTGCCAAGTGGTTGCTGATGCAATCCTCGGTGATGGCTTCGGGCGCCAACTCACCTGCCTTTACCTTCTGTGCCAAGCGCTGCACGGTATCCGTAATTTCCCAACGCGAAGAATAGCTCAGCGCGATGACCATCGTCATGCCCGTATTGACCTGCGTGCGTTCTTGAAGCGAGAGAATGGCCTCGCGCACGTTTTCGGGAACGCGGGTGAGGTCGCCAATAATGCGAAGCTTCACATTATTCTGCATGAAGAGTTCTTCCTCCATGGCCGTAAGCACAAGCGACATCAATGCTGCCACTTCATCGGCGGGGCGGTTCCAGTTTTCGGTAGAGAAGGTGTAGAGCGTTAAGTAATTTACGCCCATTCTGCTGCACGCCTCTGTAATGCGCTTCACCGTTTCCACTCCTGCCTGATGGCCCATAGAGCGATTGAGTCCGCGAGCCTTTGCCCAGCGGCCATTGCCATCCATAATGATAGCGATATGTAGAGGAATTACCATAGTCTGTATATTATTGTGTGAAAGCGTGCTACCGCTTAATACTTGTTACACGTGGGGCACTTGGGACTGAGGTCGTAAGTCACCGTGAGCATTAAAGTGCTGTGGTGGTCTTTATTCTTAAACCCTGAAGAGGTAATGCCCATGGGTGCCTCCAGTCCGTCAAAGGTGTCGTTGGTCGTAAAGTTCATGCGCCAGTCTAAACCTAAATTCCAGCGGCGCGCTACTTTATATTTCAAACCTACTCCCATTGGGATGGTCAGTCCGAAACTCTTGTCGATGTCTCCGTAAACTGCGCCCAAGCCGATTTGCAGGTAGGGAACCAACTGATGGTAACCCATGTACGTGGGCAAGTAACCATAGGGCAAGAAGTGGAGTTCGTAGAGCACGGAGAAGTCATATACGGCGCCTGAAAAGTCATACTCCAAGCGCTGTTCGCCTGCCGTGCCAACCTGTGAGGGGTAGAAGTTTTTCACGCCGCTCACGTCGCCCCCCACCTTAAAGTAATTCAAGTTGGTCTTTATGGCCATACGCGGATTTAGCGGGAAGCGTGCCACGATGCCTGCCGCCATTTTACCATTGCCAAACAGGGCGGAATTACCATCGTTGAGCGCGTACCCCATACCCATACCGGCACCGAGTTCAAGTCGGTACCACGTATCGTCATCATCCTGAGCCAACAGACCAAGTGAGACGCTGAAAAGGAAGAGAGTAAGAAGGTAACGCACCTTAGTGAGTTGTGATTATTTTAAGGGGATGGAAAGTCGTTGCTCTCCGATTGTCGTTTACTTATGTCGGGATGCTTACTCCGTAAATACGCGGTCTTGCTGCGCCCAACCCAAGCGGTTGATGCGACCCTTCAACACCTGTCCGTTTTGAGTAACAACCCAAATAAAATGATTGGCATCTACCGTTGCTACAAAGGGAGTGGTCACGCCGTCTAACTGCGGGAGTTCCTTTGCTCCCCATGTTCTGCCATTATCTCGGCTCAAGCGCACCACGCTTGTACCATCGACCTGCGCACCCAAGAGGAGCGTTGCGCCGTCGTAGGCAAAGACATTACGCTGGGGGAGTTCGGGACACGGAGCTGGGTTGCCCGACATTTCAGGATAGTAGTTCCACGTGTAGTTATACATGCCCGTCTTGTCAACATTAAGTTTCCACACTACGGGATTACCGTTGCGCGTGCCGACAAGAATGATGTCTTCAAATGTATTGTCTGTAAGCGAGGGCAGGCAAGTTGCCGAGCAATTTTCGGTAGGCAAATACGCCACTTCATCGGCATTTTGAAGCGTCCAGTCCGTACCATTCTCACTACAAACAAACCCTTCTGCCGTTACACCATACAGCGCCGTGCTTCCGGATACAAGCGTCATCAGGGGTTGAGAGAGCGTCGTTGTTACCACTGACCAATTCACGCCGTCTACTGACTCCAACACATCTCCGTCGGCAAGGGCAAAGAATTTTCCGTCATACACCACGGGCGAGGTTACTACCTTGTCCACCGACGTCTTAGTCCATTCCTTGGGCGCCGTAGCCAAAGCCGTCAATACTACTGGTTGGCCGTTTTCGTCGCCATACACAAACAGCGTTCCCTCATTCGCAAGCGCCGACTTGAGCGTCACGCCTGCCAAAGCCTCAACGCCATTTGCGGTTTTATGCCATACAAAAGCGTCGCCCTCTTCCTGATGCACACGCACCTCAAAGCTGTACGTACGCTTGGCGATGCCGTTGGGAGCATATACCGTTACCTTGCGCGGTTGTCTGAAGTCGGTGCTGTCGGTTGCCACAAAAAAGGTATCCACATCCTGCTGACTCACGGAGTTAATTGCCAAAGAGCCCGAACATCCCAATGCCGCAAACGTAACCTTAGCGACGTCGCAACCATAAGGCAAAGAGTCTACATTAAAAACGCGACCGCTGATATGGTCTATACTCATCGGGTAATTACCTCCCGTGATTGAAGCCACATAAACGCTGTCTTTGCCTTCAGCAGTCTTTACGTGCACAGAGCAAGGGATCTTGCCCAATTCTACACTGGTTATTACACAAGTAGAAGGCGAGACCGTGATTACAGTATAATCGTCGCTACCACTACAAGACGTCATTACAAAAGTAACAACGAATGTCAAGGCAGCAAGTAAGGAGCGGTATGTCATAGGTTTATCTACTGTAAAAGGGTAAGGCAAATCGGGGCATTTTTACCTCAAAAGGCACCCCCTTTTGCTTAATATATATTATTTCAGTTTGCAAAAATAATCACAATTTTTGGAATAACAGAGTCGGCGCGAGTTTTTTAGGATAATTTAAGGAATTAAGAGAGTTTTATAACACCAATCATTCTGCCGACAAAAAACTCCCCTTGGAATAGGGGTAATAATAAAAGATTTTTAACTAACTTTGCCCCGATAATGTGTGCACGAGCATAAATTATGACCGCGCGCGGAGTAACCGTGTAACTGAAAAATACATTTGATGGTAAAATTTTTGAAAAATATCGCCCCTGATGCCGTAGCAATCCTTGCATTCTTGGTCATCAGTTTCGCCTACTTTGCAACACCTCTGAGCGAGGGACTCGTATTAGGCGGTCACGACAGCGTAGCTTCTATCGGGAGCGGACAGGAACAGTTGCAGCACCTTGCAGAAACGGGAGAGCGCACCCGATGGACGGGAACGATGTTCTCAGGTATGCCTACGTACCAAATTTCTCCCTCTTACAGTTCTAACAAACTGCTTAACTTCCTCTATTCTGCCTATGCGTTGGGCACAACTGGGGTGTTAAACTACGTATTCCTCTACCTGCTCGGTTTCTATATCTTGTTGCGCAGCCTGAATCTCAAGCCGTGGCTCTCAGCAGTAGGAGCAATGGCATGGGCATTCTCATCGTATTTCTTTATCATCATTGCGGCGGGACATATTTGGAAAGCAATGACCCTCGCCCTTATCCCGCCAACGATTGCCGGTATGATACTGTGCTACCGTGGTAAGTTACTTTGGGGTGGAGCTATCACAGCGCTCTTTACAGCACTGCAAATTTTGAGCAACCACGCACAAATGTCGTACTACTTCTTCTTCCTGATGGCGCTCTTGAGCCTCTGCTTCGGCGGCGCTGCACTCTTGGGAAAGGAGAAAGGAGAAAAGAGAAAGGAGGAAGAGAATGCGACGCTCCAACCCTCTCACTTCACACCCTTAACCATTAAGGGGTGGTTGAAAGCCACTGGCGTTATCGCCTTTGCAGGAATCCTTGGTGTTTTAGCAAACCTGCCGAACCTCTATCACACTTATACGTACTCCAAGGAGTCGATGCGCGGAAAGGCAGAACTCACCCCGTCGCCCACCTCTGGGCAAAAGGCCACAGAAGGTCTTGACCGCGACTACATCACCCAGTGGAGTTACGGCATTGATGAGACTTTGACCCTCCTCATTCCCGAATACAAAGGCGGGGGTTCGAGAAGCATTCTCGACCGTGAGGGCGTAGAAAAATTAGACGGGTATAACGAATTTCGCAATAACGCCTACCAGTTCCAACAAATGACGGGCGGACAAGCCTATCCCCCCGGAATCATGGAATATTGGGGCGACCAACCCTTTACCGTAGGTCCCGTGTATGTAGGTGCAGCAATTTGCTTCCTCTTCGTATTGGGGATGTTCTACGTAGGCGGTCCCGTGAAATGGGCATTGGTTTTGGCAACGCTGCTCTCTTTCCTCTTCGCTTGGGGTAAGAACTTGATGCCCGTAACCGACTTCTTCATCGACTACTTGCCGATGTACAACAAGTTCCGCACCGTGAGTTCGGCACTCGTAGTAGCAGAATTTACCCTCCCCCTCTTGGCGATGCTCGCCTTAGCAAAGGCGTTGCGCAAACCCGAGACATTGCTCGGCACAAAGCAGGGACGCTTGGGCATGGGAATAGCCACAGTGCTCACCACAGGACTTTGCTTGCTCCTGGCATTCTTCCCCGCCGTAGCAGGTGACTGCCTTTCGGCAAACGATGCTTACACGCTCAACGCTATGTCTAAGTGGGGCTTCCCCGCAACACTTTCAAGCGGATTGAAGAGCGCCATCGTAAGCATGCACCACGACATTCTTTCAGCGTCAGCACTCCGCTCGGGTTTAATCTGCCTTGGCGTGAGCATCATGCTTTGGTTGTGGACGAAGAAGCGTGTTCCCGCGTGGGCGGTCGTAGGAGTTGTGGGCATCGTTACGCTCATCGACATGTGGAGCGTAAACAGAAATTACCTCAACAACGACTCTTTCTCTGACCCTGTGGTACAAATGAATGGTTTTGCCAAGACTCCTGCCGACGAACAGATACTTGCCGACACCGCTTTGAGTTATCGCGTGGCAAACTTGGGAGCTGGCAATCCCTTTAACGAAACTACAAACGAAACCAGCTATCATCACAAGAGCATTGGCGGTTATCATGCGGCGAAACTCCATCGCTATCAAGACCTCATTGACCATCACCTCAATCGCGAGCTTGCTGATTTCACCAAAGCCCTTGGCGCTGCAGCTGGAGACATTACCAGCATCAAGATGGACTCTATTGCTCCCGTCTTGAATATGCTCAACACGAAGTACTTCATCTTTGGGCAGAAGCAACAGGCATTTGCGGTAGAAAACATCTACCACAACGGCAACGGTTGGTTTGTTGACAAACTCGACTTCGTACCGAATGCCGACAAGGAGATGGCTGCGCTTCACGGCATGGACACTAAACGCGAGGCTGTGGCAGATGAGCGCTTCCGTAGCGCACTTGAAACTACGAAACTCGGACAAGGCACGGTTGAACTCACACATTATGCCGCCAACGAGTTGCATTACAAGGTGAAGAGTGCCGAAGGCGGCGTCGTGGTCTTCTCTGAAGTTTACTATCCCGGTTGGACGGCAACTATAGACGGCACAGAGGCCGAACTCGGTCGCGTTAATTATATATTGCGTGCCTTGCGCGTGCCCGCGGGCGAGCATGAAGTGATTATGGAGTTCCGCCCCGCGTCGGTTTCTACTACCGACACCGTAGCGTTCTTTGCCATCGGTGGCATTCATGGACTCCTGATTGCGGCAATAATTGTCACTCTGCGCAAGCGCAAAAAGAAGGTTGTAGCGTGACGTTTTTCTGCGAAATTCATAAGCCGAAAATCGAAACTCATACTACGCTTATTATCAACGCATTGCGACATCGCAAAACGTACATTACTTTTCGTGAAAATTATTAGTAACATAAAAAAAATTATTAGTAACATATTTTAAATTACATTACTAATAATTTTCACCCTTTCAGACATGCGAAAAATTGAGACAAATTACGGACTACGAACTACTGATTTTTGACCCCAAAAAATAGACAACAAAAAAACTAAGATATGGAATACAATTTTATTGACATTGAAAAGAAATGGCGCGAGACTTGGGCGAAGAACGGCACCTATAATGTGGGTGAGGACAGCTCACGCCCCAAGTACTACGTATTGAATATGTTCCCCTACCCCTCGGGCGCGGGTCTTCACGTGGGACACCCCCTCGGTTATATCGCCTCTGACATCTACGCACGTTACAAGCGCTTGAACGGCTTCAACGTGTTGACCCCCATGGGTTACGATGCCTACGGCCTTCCCGCAGAGCAGTATGCTATTCAAACGGGTCAGCATCCCGCAATTACCACTTCTGAAAACATCAACCGCTACCGCGAACAGTTGGACAAGATTGGTTTCTGCTTTGACTGGAGTCGCGAAGTGCGCACCTGCGAACCCGGTTACTACCATTGGACACAGTGGGCGTTCCAGCAGATGTTCAACTCCTTCTATTGCAACACCTGCCAAAAGGCACAGCCTATCGAAAAGCTCGTTGCCCTCTTTGAAGAAAAAGGTACAGCACACGGTCTTGACGTAGCGTGCTCGGAAGAACTCCAGTTCACTGCCGAAGAATGGAAGGCGATGAGCAGCGTGGAACAGCAGGAAGTGTTGATGAACTATCGCATTGCCTACCTCGGCGAAACGATGGTAAACTGGTGTCCTGCCTTGGGCACAGTATTGGCCAACGATGAAGTAGTAGACGGAGTAAGTGAACGCGGCGGACATCCCGTGGTGCAGAAGAAGATGAAGCAGTGGTGCTTGCGCGTTTCGGCTTACGCACAGCGCCTTCTCGACGGTCTCAACACAATCGACTGGACCGATTCAATTAAGGAAACACAGCGCAACTGGATTGGCCGTTCAGAGGGAACAGAAATGCAGTTCCGCGTAAAGGATTCGGACGTAGAATTTACGATCTTTACTACGCGCGCCGATACGATCTTTGGCGTAACCTTTATGGTACTTGCGCCCGAAAGCGAACTCGTTGCTCAACTCACTACTCCCGAACAAAAGGCTGCTGTTGAAGCTTACCTCGAAGCTACAAAGAAGCGCACCGAGCGCGAACGTATTGCCGACCGCCGCGTGACGGGTGTATTCTCGGGTAGTTATGCTGTAAATCCCTTTACGGGAGAAAGCATCCCCGTTTGGATTTCAGATTATGTGCTCGCAGGTTATGGCACAGGCGCTATCATGGCTGTGCCCGCTCACGACTCTCGTGACTATGCCTTTGCAAAGCACTTCGGGCTTCCCATCATTCCCCTCATCGAGGGCGCAGATGTAAGCGAAGAAAGTTTCGACGCTAAGGAGGGTACGGTAATGAACTCTCCCATGGCGGGCAAGGAAACGCTCAAGGGTTTCTCGCTCAACGGTCTTTCTGTAGTAGAAGCAATCGCGGCGACAAAGAAGTTCGTGACAGAAAACAACCTCGGTCGCGTGAAAGTAAACTTCCGCCTGCGCGATGCAATATTCAGCCGTCAGCGTTACTGGGGCGAACCCTTCCCCGTGTATTACAAGGACGGTATGCCTCAAATGGTTCCTGCTGCTTGCTTACCCCTCGAACTTCCCGAAGTAGACAAGTTCTTGCCTACCGAAACGGGCGAACCTCCTCTTGGTAATGCAAAGAAATGGGCGTGGGACACCGTGAATAATTGCATTGTTGAAAACGAAAAGATTGACCACGTTACGGTCTTCCCCTTGGAACTCTCTACAATGCCGGGCTTTGCGGGTTCTTCGGCGTACTACCTCCGTTACATGGATCCCCATAACAACGCAGGTTTGCTCAGCGAAGAAGTGGGCAATTACTGGCAGAATGTAGACCTTTATATTGGTGGTTCCGAACATGCTACGGGTCACTTGATTTATTCACGCTTCTGGAACAAGTTCCTCTTTGACCTCGGCGTGAGCAAGCAGGAAGAGCCCTTCAAGAAGTTGGTTAATCAGGGTATGATCCAGGGTCGTTCCAACTTTGTGTACCGTATTAAGGACACGAATACTTTCGTGAGTCTCGGTCTCAAGGATCAGTACGACGTAACTCCCTTGCACGTGGATGTAAATATCGTTGAAAACGATGTGCTCGACGTGGAAGCATTCAAGGCTTGGCGTCCCGAATTTGCAACTGCCGAATTTATTCTCGAAGACGGCAAATACATCTGCGGATGGGCGGTTGAGAAGATGTCAAAGTCCATGTACAACGTAGTGAATCCCGATAAGATTGTAGAACGTTACGGCGCCGACACGCTTCGTCTCTATGAAATGTTCCTCGGTCCCATCAACCAGAGCAAACCTTGGGACAGCAACGGTATCGACGGTTGTTTCCGCTTCTTGCGCCGCTTCTGGAACCTCTTCTTTGACAAGCAAGACAACTTCTGTGTCGTTGCAGGTGAACCCACAAAGGAATCTTTAAAGACGCTTCACAAGTTGATTAAGAAAGTTACTGACGACATCAACGAATTCTCTTACAACACATCGGTAGCAGCATTCATGGTTGCGGTGAACGAACTCACACAGCAGAAGTGTAATAACAAGGAAGTGCTCGAAACTATGGTCATCCTCCTTGCGCCCTTTGCGCCTCACATTGCGGAAGAACTTTGGAACCGCATGGGTAACGAAGGCAGTGTTTGCGACGCAACTTGGCCCGCTTACGACGAAAGCAAGATGAAGGAAGACAGCGTTACGCTCTCTGTTTCCTTTAACGGCAAGACGCGCTTCACAATCGACTTCCCCATTGACGCTACGAAGGAAGACATTGAGAAGGCTACGCTCGAAAGTGAGCAGACTAAAAAATATCTCGACGGAAAGACCATCGTGAAGATGATTGTTGTGCCGGGACGCATTATTAATATTGTGGTGAAGTAATAACTTCACAAGATAAAAGAGAAAAAAGAAAAGGTAAAAGATTGCCGTCTGGGACGCGCCACACGGCATCTTTACACTCGACTCTTTCGTCTTTACTCTTCACACGAATATGAAACCGATTAAGATTAACATTTTCCAAGAGGTAAAGTCTTACCTCATTATTACATTTGGCTTGCTCTGCTACGCCATAGGTTTCAACTGTTTCCAAATACCCTACGGACTCACTGGTGGAGGCGTTGCGGGTTTGGGCTCTATTATCTTTTACGGCACAGGTTTCCCCGTAGAATATTCATTCTTTATCATCAACGGCCTCTTGCTTATCGCAGCCGTTAAGGTACTGGGATGGAAATTTTGCTTAAAGACCATCTACGGCGTGTTTATGCTCACCTTCCTTTTGGGAGTAGTAAAGCAAGCCATGGAATACTATGGCACGATGCACCCTGAGTTGTTGGAGAACAACATTGTCAAGGGGCTTCCCCTCCTTGTGGGCGACAACGCCTTTATGGCTGCAATTTATGCAGCAGGTATTGAAGGAATCGGTCTGGGTATGGTATTCTTAAACAACGGTTCTACGGGCGGTACGGATATTATTGCCGCGATGATTAACAAGTACAAAGACATCACGCTGGGACAGATGATGATGCTTTGCGACGTGGTCATCGTATCTTCTTGCCTTGTGCTCCCCGACCGCAACTTGAGCAGTTTGCTTTATGGTTTTACCATTCTCTTGTTGCTCAACATTACGGTGGACTACATCATTGACCGCGGTCGCCAGTCGGTGCAATTCCTCATCATCTCGAGAAAGTATGAAGAAATTGCCGCTACGATTAACTCGATGGGTAGAGGTGTGACCGTCTTGAACGGCACGGGTTGGTACACGAAGAACGATTCGAAGGTGCTCCTCGTACTTGCCCGCAAGCGTGAGAGCGCCAGCCTCTTGAGCGTCATTCAGGCCATCGACCCCAAGGCTTTTGTCAGCCAGAGCAAGGTGCTCGGCGTCTTCGGCGAAGGTTTTGACCGCATCAAGGTGAAGGCAAAGAAAAACAAGGAGGTTAAGAATATTTCGAATAACGCATAACGCAACCCATCAACCTCGTTGCGCAGGGCGGATGGTGTAGTTATTTAACCGCACCATCCGCCTTGTGGTTTTTTAGAGCATAGAATTTTACCCTAAACCCATTGCGCAAAAAACTATATCTATTGTAGTAAAAATTATTAGTAACATAAAAAAAATTATTAGTAACATATTTTAAATTATCTTACTAATAATTTTGGGTAGGTCTAACGCATTGATTATCAAGAGTATTGTATAGCGAAAAATTGTTACATTTTTCAGTCTCACGACTACGCTGTTGCGCAACGCTCCGGTTATCGATTTTTTCAGTCCTCCCCTCCGAGCGACTATTGCCCCGGCTGTACAATAAAACAGTAATACCCTACGTTTTTAAGTAGAGCCCCGCTCATCAATCATTATTCGTCAAACGGCGGTTTCTACAAACCGCACATTTATCCGCATCCTACCGCTATGAATAAATTAGTTGTTGCTACCAACAATGCACATAAGTTATCCGAAATTCGCGCCATCATTGGCGATGATATAGAACTGCTCACGCTTGCCGACATCAACTGCTTCGACGACATACCCGAGACCGCCGATACGCTTGAAGGAAATGCCCTTCAGAAGGCGCGTTACATTTATGAGAAGTATGGCGTAGACTGCTTCGCCGACGATACGGGGCTTGAAGTAACCGCGCTCGGCGGAGGTCCGGGTGTGCACACCGCACGTTACGCCTATGCCGACCGCCACGACCCTAAGGCCAACACCGAAAAGTTGTTGCGCGAATTGGAAGGCGCCGCCGACCGCTCTGCCCAGTTTCGCACGGTCGTAGCCCTCATCCTCGGCGGCGAAGAACACCTTTTCGAGGGCATCGTTCGCGGACAAATCCCCACCGAAGAGCGTGGCACCGACGGATTTGGCTATGACCCCGTCTTTGCTCCCGAAGAGTTGGGCAAAACATTTGCCGAAGTCGGACCTGAAGTAAAGAACGAAGTCAGCCACCGCGCCCGCGCCGTAAAGAAACTGGCGGCATTCCTGAAAAGTCTGTAATCACCTCTCCCCCTTGCCTTATGCGCTGCATCACATCTCACATACAAAAGATTTTCCTACTGCTCATCTTCCTGCTCCCCGCTATCACAAAGGCAGCAGCCGTAGGTGAGTGGACCTATTACCTTTCTTATCACGACGCCACCCATTGCATCACCGTGGGCAATACGGTCTATGCGCTCTACAGCGGTAACTTGCTCATCTATGATACAGAAGACAGCTCCGTTACCACACCCACAAAGCTCGACGGACTGGGCGAGAAGGCTATTTCCTTAATGCGCTATTGTGAAGAGGCGGGTAAGGTCATCTTGGTCTATAGCAATGGCAACATCGACTTGCTCCAGCCTAATGGGGAGGTTGAAAATATTCCCCAGTATAAGAACAAGTACAGCGGTTCTACACTCTACGACCTCACCATTACGGGCACGTCTGCATTTCTCTCAACCAACGAGGGCGTTGTGCACCTGAATGTAAAAGAGGGGTATATCACGGGGTTCTACAACTTAAATACGCCCATCAATAGCGCTACCCTACTCGGGGACGTGCTCTATGCGGCAACCAACGAGGGCATCTATCGCTGTGACCTCACTGATAATCCCTTAGACCACGCTACCTGGAGCATCTTCTCCACACTTTCAGCGCGCCATCTTATTGCGACGGGCAACTATCTGTATTTTAATACGGAAAAGAAGGGGGTCTATATTCTTGAACCCTCGGCCACGGCGCCGCGCCAGTTGATTACGACTGCGCAAACCTCATATTTTGCCGACGATAAGGGCATCCTGTTTTTCAACTCCACTTCCTACACCTCGGTCAATACAGAGTCGCCCACAAAAGTTACGAGTCCGGTCAAGCTTCCTACTGCTACAAACGCGCTCTGCCGTGCGGCAGATGGCACACTCTGGGCGGCACAAGGTTTTGACGGACTGAATGCTTACAAGGAAACGGATGCGGGTTTGCAAGTGGCAGGCGGCAAGATCGGAGGCTTTGGTCCGAAGCGCGACCTCTGTTACTTTTTGCGCTATGCGGGAGAGCGCCTGCTCGTTGCGGGAGGTCGTCTTGACCCCTACGACCTTATACACTATCCCGGTACAGCAATGTATTACGAAAACGGAGCGTGGACAATTTTCCAGGAAGATGGTATTGCCGAACATAGCGGGGGAAAATACCAAGACTTAACCTGCATCATCCAGCACCCTACTGACCCCACGCAACACACACTGACGTCGGCACGCGTCGGACTCTTCCACTTCAAAGACGGAACCTATACGGGCTATCATTCACTTGACAACTCCCCGCTCGTTTCTGCTGCCGCGAATAGTAAGAACTATGTGCGCACCGACGGACTTCAGTACGACCACGAGGGGAATTTGTGGATGGTAAATAATCAGGTGGACTCCGTTATCGTTATCCGTATGAAGGATGGCACTTGGCGTAAACTTTATTACAGGTCTATTGATAAGGCACCCACTCTTGCCACTACCCTCTTCGACCGTAAGGGACGCTTCTGGGTATGTTCGCGCCGCACAGTGGATTATCACGACGGCGGACTTATAGGTATTGACTACGCCGGCACTCTTGATACGCAGGAGGATGACATCAGTTACTACCGTTCGCACGTAACGAACCAGGATGGTACTCCTTATAAACTCGAGGGCGTACAGAGTATTGCCGAAGACCACGACGGTCGCATTTGGGTGGGCACCGACTACGGACTCTTCGTAATTGACGACCCCGATGAGTGGTTTAACGACGACTTCCGAATCACTCAAGTAAAAGTTCCCCGCAACGACGGCACCAACCTTGCCGACTACTTGCTCTACGGTATGCCTATTATTTCAATTACAATAGACGGAGCTAACCGCAAATGGATTGGAACTTCGGGCAATGGTATCTACCTCGTTAGCGCCAGTGGGCAAGAAATTCTGCACCACTTTACCGCAGAAAATTCCCCTCTCCCTAACAACAACGTAAATAGCATAGCGATTCATCCCCGTACTGGAGAAGTTATGATCGGTACCGACGCAGGTCTTGTGTCTTATCAAAGCGATGCTACGACTCCAGAAGCATCACTTTCTGAGGGAACCGTCAAGATTTTCCCAAATCCCGTGCGCCCTGAGTATCACGGAAACGTCACCATTACAGGATTGACCAGCGACGCCGATATTAAAATCGTAACTTCAGGAGGCCAACTCGTTGCTACGGGTACCTCTATGGGCGGTTCTTGGCAATGGGACAGCCGCAACTTTAGCGGAGGTTACGCGGGATCGGGCATTTATTACGTTCTTATAGCTACAGCCGATGGCAACACTACCGTAGCAGGCATGCTGACCGTCATACGATAAAGTTGTAAGCATATAGCGCCTACGAACTCATGAAATTAAGTATCATAGTACCAGTTTATAAAGTCAGAGACTACTTGAGTCGATGCCTTGAGAGCATCCTTGAGCAAACGGTCTCTGACTATGAACTCATACTCGTAGATGATGGTTGCCCCGAGGGATGTGGCGCCATCTGTGATACTTATGCTCAAAACTATCCCCAAGTGCGGGTGATACACCAGCAGAATGGCGGACTTTCTGCGGCACGCAATGCTGGCATTGCCTTAGCCCAAGGGGATTATATCACTTTTGTGGATAGCGATGATGCACTCTTGCCCAACACGTATGCTGAGAATATGCGCATACTCTTGGCTAACCCGGAAATAGATATTCTTGAATACCCCGTTCACGAATATTTTAACGGTCCTCGCAGTAAGCGTCTCACGTTTGTCCCCCGAAAGGTCAAGGGCGACGGAGTTTTTCGCGACTGGGTAAGGCATAGAGGTTACGACCATGCTTATGCCTGGAACAAAATCTATAAGCGTCACTTGTTTCATACGCTCAGATACCCCGAAGGTGAAAACTTTGAGGACGTTTTCTTGACGCCCCAACTTTATGAGCGTTGTAAATGCGCCTATTACTCAAATGCTGGGGAATACCTCTACTACGACCGTGCCGGGAGTATCTCTAACACGCCCTCACTTGAGGCAATCGCCCTGCTCCTTCGCAATCGGGTGACGCTCTATCAGATGGTGAAGGAACGCCACGGCATGCGCGCAGAATCTTATTACATCCTCACCCAAATAATTGACTCACTGACGGACATACGTAAGTTTAAAGGTCAGGGCGAAGCAACTTACCGGCAAACACTCAAGACTTTGGGAAGCGCGAGTCTTCCGCTCACCGCCCTGCTTGCCATGAAGTTGCCCTTAAAACGCAAGCTCAAATTCCTCATTGCCGCCACCGTGGGCATCAATACCCATTGCCGAATATTGGCTCACTCGTAACCGCAACACCTCCTACAATCATGCTACTCACCATTATCATACCGCATTACAACCTGCCCCAAGAACTCTTGGAGCGTTGTTTGGAGTGTGTCAAGACTCAAGGGCTGACAACAACAGAACTTGAAGTCATCCTTATTGATGATGGTTCGGAAAATCCCCCACTTTGGGTAAACGAGAAGTTCCCAGAAGTTCAACTCGTTTGCGCAAAGCATGGCGGACAAGGGAATGCTCGAAACATTGGTTTGGAGAAGGCGCAAGGGGAATATATTTTATTTTTAGATTCAGATGACTACCTCGAACCAGGCAGTCTCACGAAGTGCCTAAAGATTGTCAACGATAAACGCCCCGATATTTTACGTTTCCGATGGAGACGCACCGACGGAGAAATGGGAGGCAATTCCTCAACACAAACGGTTTATTCGTGTGGCGCAGCCTACATGGCGGAAAACAACTTGTCCGGAATGGTGGGGGGCTACCTCTTTCGTCGCGACATTGTTCTGACATACGGCATCAAGTTTCAAACAAATGTTTACCACGAAGACGAAGAGTTTGCGACACGTCTGCATTACCACGCGGGTAGCCTTATTGACACCAACATTTTAGTGTATCATTACTACGTTCGTGCTGATTCAACCACTCAGGATAGTAATCTCGAGAAACGCGAGAAGCGTTTCCGCGACGTCCATAGTATGATAAGGCGTATCAAGCAATTTAGAGATGAGAACAGCTCTACAGCGTCGCCCATTCAGCGCCAAGGAATAGACCGCAAACTTACATTTCTTACGGTTGACACTATCCTCAACACGATTTACCTTGGGAAAAGTTGGGCTGACCTCCACAAGCTTTGCAACACCACCCTGCGCGACTTAGGGCTTTACCCATTGCCACGCCGAAATTACTCATTTAAATATACCGTATTCCGACTCTTAAGCAACACAAACTTAGGTCTGCGTTGCCTCTATTACACACAAAAGCGACTGCCCCACAACTGAGCAGTCGCTTTTTAGTTTTTAGAATATGCGCTCCTTACGCGGAGCATTCAAGTAGAGATTAAAGGTGCAAAAATGTAACATTTTTTCGCACAGCAATACTCTTGATAATCAGCATATTAGACCTACCAAAAATTATTAGTAACCTATTTTAAATTATCTTACTAATAATTTTTTTTAGGTTACTAATAATTTTTACTACAATAGATATAGTTTTTTCTACAACTATTGAAGCGATTGTCACATACGGTCTCCGAGCCTTACATCGTAATTTCAGGAATGCAAGTCAAGTCACCGCGAATGATTTCAAAGTCGGGGTGAACATTGTAGAATGCCTGAGGGTCAATTTCTGTGTCTTCAGGAATGTAAGCGCGGCGCAACTTCGGACAGTTTTCCACGGCGTACGCCTCCAAGCGCTTCGTGCCAGGAGCGAGAATAAGTTCTTCCATTCCAGAAATGTTTACCACATAGTTCTTACCCATCACCGCAACGGGGAGCAACTCTACAATGGGCATCGCACTGGGAATGTAGACGAGTTCAGAGTTGGTCTTCTTATAAACTACGCCACAATGGGTCTTGAGGTACTTATTCTGATCATCAATATACACGCGCTCTACGTTGGGAGCATAGTGCATCAAGCCCAAGAACTCTTCGCCCAAACTTTCAATATTTACACCCAAACAGATTTCACGCACGTTGGCAGGGAGCAAACTATCGGGGCTGAAACTCGTAATGCGGATGCCATTCTTGCTGTAAGGCACCGTAAACATTTCGTCGGCCTGACGCACACGCGCCAAGTTGAAGCGCTTTTCAGAGAAACGACACACCGACTCTTCCGTGGGGTAGATGTCAATGTCAATAGATTGCGGAACAAGGTGCTTGTAAGAATCCGTGGCAGTAAGGTTAAAGCGACCATTATTCGTGGGGTCGCTCACCCACCACTTGTTGGCGTAATACACATAGTTCCACGCGTGACCACCCAAGGGTTCGAGGAAACCATTGATATTCACCACAGGAATGCCCTGCGTATGGAGCATCACATTGAGAAGATTGGCATACCCCTGACACACAGCATGGCGATTCAGGAACACTGCGTAAGGATCATTGTCGCCCCACTCGTAACGAACATTCGCGACAATCCAATCAAATATTTTTACGTAAACCTTAGCTTCAGAAGTCTCGGCAGCCACAAGCTCGTCGGTAAACGTCTTAATCTCCTGATACTGGGCATCCGTAATTTTGAACGAAGCAAATCCGTTGTCTATTTCAGGGCCTACCTTCTTCAAGAGGTTATTTACGGCTGTGATAGAAGACGTTTGGCTCAAATTTGTAGAACTATCCTTCTCAGGGAAACGGGGTGTGGCGCCGAAAAAGTCATTCGTTGTAGGTTCCTCCAAAGCAGGCGCCAAACACATTTCATCGTCCTCACTGCTACACGCACTGAAGAGGCCACAATTTAATAATAAGGGAATAACGTAGTAAAGTTTCTTCATAGATAGTATTTTTATAAATTAAAATTTTCAATATCAGCGAGCGCTTCAACGCAGTGTAACCTGCATTTTTAGCTGCAAGAAAGGGGCTATTCAATGCGATTTTTTGCGCGTCTTTTACGTATTATGTAAAGCGCTATGAATCAACTAATTAAAAGCACCTCTAAAACAGTCAAAATTAGGTTACTAATAATTTAAAATATGTTACTAATAATTTTTTTTAGGTTACTAATAATTTTCACTACAATAGGTATAGTTTTTTGCACCCCTATTTTGGGGGTTAAAAACGCACATTCCATTCCGCAATATTCGCAAAAAAAATTGACATGAACAAATGGTATGCCCAAAAAGCACTGCGCCAACGTGACGACTTCTGTTTTCAAAGTAGAAATGTCATTTTTCACTAAAAAAATAGCCACAAAGTTCGCTGACATGATATTTATTGTGTAACTTTGCAACGAATTATTTTCACATACTTTAAACCTAAATTAAATCATTATGTTGAAGAAGATTTATTCAATTGCCCTCGCGGCATTGGTTTCTCTTTCTGCAGTAACTGCTTCTGCGCAGTCACTTTCTCCTTCTACAAAGTGGCACTGGGAAAAGGGAACAATCGTAGTTGAATCACCTGAACGTCCTGCAGGTCAGCAGCACGCTCTCGGCTTGAAGGTAGATCCTATCAAGACTGTACGCGTTGCTTTCGTTGGTCTCGGTATGCGTGGTGAATGGGCTGTAATGCGTTTCGCTCACATCCCCGGTGTAGAAATCGTTGCTCTTTGTGACTACGAAGAACCCCGTGCTGAACGCTTCCAGAAGTACCTCCGCGAAGCTGGTCTCGCTCCCGCTGACATCTACTACGGCGAAAACGGTTACAAGGAAGTTTGCCAGCGCCCCGACGTTGACCTCGTTTACGTAGCAACGGACTGGAACCACCACTTCCCCGTAGCAAAGTACGCAATGGAAAACGGTAAGCACGCTGCTATCGAAGTTCCTTCTGCAATGAACCTCGAACAGTGCTGGGAACTCATCAACCTTTCTGAAACTTTGCGTCTCCACTGCTTCATCCTCGAAAACTGCTGCTACGACGAATACGAAATGACGGCTCTCGCTATGAAGCAGGACGGTTTGTTCGGTGAAGTTATCCGTGCTGAAGGTGCTTACATCCACGGTCTCGAATGGTTCTGGGATTCTTACTGGAAGGACCCCAATGATAACGACAAGGACAACCTCCGTTGGCGTATGAAGTACAACATGGAAAACCGCGGTGACGTTTACGCTACTCACGGTCTTGGTCCTGTTGCACAGTGTCTCGACATCCACCGTGGTGACCGTTTCACTACACTCATCGCTATGGATACTGAAAGCTTCGTAGGTAAGGAATGGGTAGAAAACAAGACTGGTAAGGAATGTAAGGAATTCCGTAACGGTGACCACACTACAACTCTTATGCGTACAGCTAATGGTAAGGTGATCGAAATCCAGCACAACGTAATGACTCCCCAGCCCTACAACCGTTTGTTCAAGTTGACAGGTACTAAGGGTTACGCTACTAAGTATCCCCAGCCCGAATTGGCACTCTCAGGTGAAGCACTCAAGGGTACTGACGCTCCTCAGATGGACAACCTCAACGCTCACAGCTTCTTGCCCGCTGCTCAGCGTGACGCTCTCTTGAAGAAGTACTATCACCCCATCCTTGCTAAGTACATCGAAAAGGGTCGTAAGATGGGGCACGGCGGTATGGACTATGTAATGGACGCTCGTCTTGTTTACTGTCTCCAGAACGGTCTTCCCCTCGACATGGACGTTTATGACTTGGCTGAATGGTGCTCACTCGCAGAACTCGGTACTATCTCAATGGATAACAACTGCGCTGCTGTAGCATTCCCCGACTTTACTCGTGGTCACTGGAACGACGTTAAGGGTTACAAGCACGCTATGGCTGAACCCGCTGCTGAAGCTGCTGCTGAAGCTGCTGCTGAAGCTTACACTGCTAAGAACATTGAAGCAACTAAGGCTACAAACCTTTGGGCACTTTACGATGCTTTGAAGGCTGCTAAGGAAGCTGCAAAGAAGGCAGAAGGTAAGGATGCAAAGAAGGCTCAGAAGGCTGTAGAAAAGGCTCAGAAGGCTTACGACAAGGCTGTGAAGAAGTTCGACGCTTTGATGGCGAAGTAATTCTCACAACACATATATAAATTAGGGCGCCCCAAATACGGAGCGCCCTAATTCTTTTTATACCCGCAAAATGCCGTTCTACAAACCCTAAATACCACCTGCGAAAAACTATACCTATTGTAGTGAAAATTATTAGTAACATAAAAAAAATTATTAGTAACATATTTTAAAATACATTACTAATAATTTTCGCCATTGTAAACACCTGTTTTTCAAGGAGGTAGAAGAACCTAAATTTGGCGGTTTTTCCACGTACCTAAACGGAGGTAACACCAACAATAAATGAGCAGTCCGGCGGAGTAAACCACCTCGCTCGCCCAGCAAATGGTTAAGTTGCTACGAATGCCGAAAACGGCAACTGCAAGATAGAGCACGTAGATAACGAGTGTGACAAGCTCGGCGCAGAGTGCCGTGCGCGTGTTCCCCGTGCCTGAAACGACGTGCAAAAGGATTTGAGCCGGAATGCCAAAGAGGTACGAGAAAATCAGGATGCGCAGGGGCGAAATGCTCATTTCTATCAGCGCTGCGTCCGTAGTAAACACCCATATCACGGGTTCTGGGAAGAGCACCACCAAGAGGCAGAAGGGCACCATCACAAGGTAGCACAGTCGCACGATGCGCCACATCAGCGGGATTATACTTTCCTTTTCGTTCTGCCCCAGCAGGTTGCTCGACAGCGTGCTTGCCGTAGCACCCAACGCAGCCATGCTCATAAAGAAGAAGCCAGAGATGTTGCGAAGTACGTTAGACGAAGCCAGTTCAGATTCCCCAAGATGCTCCACGCCGAGGAAGAAGATAAACCATGTGGCAAGGGCAAGGAAGTTTTGAATCATTGTCCACACGCCAACACCCAACACGCTACCGAGCGTCTTCACCCTCAAGCGGGGCAAGTGATTCAGCGCATATTTTCGGAAGTCCGTTTTTATAAGGGTGTATAGGATAAAGAAGACAACGGATATTACGCTCGCCAGCGATGAAGCCAGCGCTGCACCCGCAATCCCCATGCGCGGTATTCCAAAGGCTCCAAATATCAGGGCATAATTAAGAATAATGTTTCCGCCCACCATAATAATGGAATTATAAGTCAGCGTGCGCGTGTTAGTAGTTGCCACATAAAATGCACGGAACATGGCACACACAACAGCCGCTCCATAGCCCACAACGCGCCAGTTCAGATAAGTTGTTGCAGCCGTCGCCACTGCTTCCGACTTTATCATCAAGCGCATCAGTGATTCTCCCCACATTAAAGTAGCACCCGTAATGACGGCGGCAAGGAGCAGCAGGAAGATGATACCGTGGTAAAAGATAGAACCTATTGCCGTATAATTTCCCTCACCATTGCGTCGCCCCATCAGTATTTGCGCCCCTGTAGCAAAACCAACTGCCAGCATAAACAGGGAGATGTAAAGGATTCCCCCTAAGGCAGACGCCCCTAATTCAACCTCCCCCACTCGCCCAAGGAAGGCAGCGTCGGTCATCCCTATCAACTGCTCCATCAAGACACTAATGAGGATGGGCAGGGCTATTTGAAATATCTGTTTTGTAGAATAAGTTTTCATTGAATAATGAACAGGTTGTGAGGTTTTGAGGTTATAAGGTTTTAAGAACCATGCGGGTCAATACTTCTGAATTAACGGTGCAAAATTACCTTAAATGCGGGAAACTACTATCCTCAGTCGAGATTATTTACTAATTTTGCAAATAGGATATAGGTTGGAATATGCACCGCATGGTCCTTAAAACCTTAAGACCTTTAACCTCACAACCTCATAATAGAAATGACACTATACCCCAAACTCATTACCGACGCACTCCTGAACGTGCGCTACCCTGGAACTGGGAAAAACATTGTAGAAGCAGAGATGTTGGAAGACGACCTCCGCATTGACGGCATGAACGTTTCCTTCTCCATCATATTTGAAA
>JAGBYW010000012.1 GCA_017628555.1 Bacteroidaceae bacterium
GTGCGCCTTATAGTCTTCCAAAGAAGTATAGCTTGCAAACCTCTGGTCTTGCGCGTCGTTCACGAGAGTGAGATACTTACTGGGCACTGATTCATTAAATGAGTCCTTCATCCAGTTTTGAATCAAGGGTTGAATCAAGTGGAGGGGAATCTGATAGAGGTTTGTCAAAAGGTTTTCCGCTGTGTTTTCTAAGATTCCGTAGCGCTTAATCAAGTCAGTACCACCACCTTTTACGAAGTAATTCACCATAGCTTCATCGCTGGGCACGAACATAGCTGCCATATCCTGTTCCTTCACTGTAGAAGAAGATACGGCATACTGGTTCCACCCTGGGTCGAAGGGCAAGAACTGCTGTTCACCGAAGCTCAAGCCATCGGGACGTCTATAGACCTTACCACCGCCCTGTGAACGATTTGAGATATAGCGCTTTTCGAAAATTGAGTCAGCAGGAATATCGTTCAACGCCTTATACTGACGTGTAAGCTGCTCATTATAATAAGGAGCGGCAAAGCGGTCGAGCATCGCGCTGAAGTAATTTGTGTTACCATTAGAGCGAATTATTTCTGCCATATTACCGGGCGCGAGCAACACCTTGTCGAGCACGTGAATATAACCGTTCAAGCAGACAACGTCACCGTCAATGATACGGCAGTCGTTGATAAAACCGAAGCTTGTAGTATCGGCAGGCACCCAAGCACGATTGCCCATAATCTTTTCAATATCGGCAGTCGTAATATTCTTTTCCTTCATCTGACCTTCGAGGAAGTGTGTCATCATAGGGTCAGTTGAGTCGAGCGCCATGTATACTGAATCACCCTTTGTGCGAAGGTGCTTAAACCAGTCTATATCAGCAGCAGACTGAGTAGCAGGAAGTTCTGTCACAGCCCAACGAGTAACTGAGTCTGAAGCTGTTGCAGAAGTACCTTGACGCAAGCAGAGGTTCTTACCGCCGCCTTCTGTATTCGCCAACATTTCGAGTACGTAAGCATTGTTCAACATTGAGTTGTTGAGCAACACACGCTTTTGGTTTTTAGAGAGGTCGTCATACGATCTTACGCCCCAAGGATTTCCACCTTCGGCAAAGAACTTGGCATACGCCTCATCATTAGCCACAAAGAGGGTCTTACTACCCGTCTTAGAAAGCACTTCGGCATACTCCAAGTCGTCGATGAGACGAAGCACCGTAGAGTATTCACCACGATTCTGCAATTCATGGTAGATACTCTGCCCAAGGAATGAGGGCTTTGAGTCCTCATAATCCTTCAGATGGAACTTGTCATCTGCGCAAGAAGTAAAGCCGACAGTAGAAAGCAGCGCAGCATTAAGCAACGCCTTTCCCATTTTGCTAAAATGGTTTTTCATACGCATCAAGATAAAAATTATTATGTTGTTATTGTTATTAGCGCTCTTCCCGAATAAACACACTACGGGCATAGTATACGGGATTGTGGCAAATTTAGCAGTTTTTTGCTAAACCACCTTATCATTTTTTAAATTTTTACGTTTCAAGGTCCAAAATTCAGTAAAATTCCGTTTCGAAATGTTAAAATTACAGATTTCTGACTTAAAATTGTCAGAATTTAGCACTCTGCAAACCTGCATTAACAAACGCGCCAGAAAATTTAGAATGAGCACACCAATTCGTCTCACTTTTTCGCCAAAAGCATTCTTCTATTTTATTAAAATCAGGATTTTAACGCCCGCAAACCTTATTTTCTAACAGCGCGCCACTACGTCCAGAATCATCACCCCGAGGAACGACCAAAATTTCTGCACGCACGAAGGGGTTAAACAACAATTCTAACAACTACACCCCCAAATGTACTACCGCAAAAACGGGATTTGACGCACTACCACTCCACCCGAAAATCGCATCTCCGAACGCTTAAAAACTAAACCTATTTTCGTAAAAATTATTAGTAACATAAAAAAAATTGTTAGTAACATAATTTAAAATATCTTACTAATAATTTTAGCCCCAAGTATTAGTAACGTAATGCCCTCACTCAAGGTTGTTTTCAACACTGTCGCCGTCCGATTTTTCCCACCGTCAAAGCACACGAAAGGCGACCCTTCGCCTTCGCAAAAAGTCGCCATCACACGCGCTCCGTACCTCTGCGCGCAGCACCTTGATACGTGCCACGCTGGCGCAGGATCTTTTTTACCAACTCCACAAACTGATAATTTTTCAACCCCCAGTCGGGCGCCAAAAGGAGTTCTTTGGGCGACTGCGAGGTGAAGCGTTCCACGGCAATGCGGGTGTCTAATCGCTCTAAGAAATCTGCCACGAGCGCGGCGTATTCCTCCACCGTAAAAAGTCGAAAATCGGCGGATTCATCGGCGAATTCCTGTGCCATTTTCGTGCCGCGCACGATTTGCAGTTGGTGTAATTTCAGAGTGTCGAGGGGGAGTTTTGAGATGCAGTCAGCCTGTGCCACAATCTCCTCCCATGCTTCTCCGGGAAGTCCTAAAATGAAGTGCGCCCCAACGGGTATGCCGCGCTGAGCGGTGCGGCGGATGGCATCTTCGGCTTGTGCAAAAGTGTGTCCGCGGTTGATGCGCTGGAGGGTTACGTCGCTGGTAGTTTCTACCCCATATTCGATGAGCACGAAGTGCTTCTTTTGCAACTCCGCGAAGTAGTCGAGCAACGCGTCGGGCACGCAGTCGGGGCGTGTACCGATGACGAGCCCCACAACGTCATCCACCGCCAGCGCCTCCTCATACAGGCGCTTCAAATGCTCCAGTTCGCCATACGTATTGGTATATGCCTGGAAGTATGCCAAGTATTTCATCTCGGGATACTTACGCCCGAAAAACGCCTTGCCTTCCTCCAACTGCTCGGTCACACTGCGCTGCGTGGCGCAGTATTCGGGGTTGAACGTCTGGTTGTTGCAATACGTGCAACCGCCGCGCCCAATCTTCCCGTCACGGTTGGGGCAGGTGAATCCGGCATGCACGGAAATTTTCTGCACCTTCACAGAAAAATAGCGCTTGAGGAATTGCGAAAAATCGGTGTATAAATAGGTGGGCGTAAGCATATCAAGAGGGTATTGAGGGGGACTGTTAAAGTTATAGATACTATAGAAACTATAATTACTATAGCTACTATAAATACTATAAGTCTGTCTCCAAATTACTCTTGCAAAGATAAGTTTAGAATTTTTAACAGGCAACCCTGACGAAAAAATCTTTCTGAAAACTTGCAGGCATAAAAATTTTCCCTACCTTTGCAACAATAAAATTCACATTTTGCAGTTACGACGCTCGCAACTGCTTCACACTTTAAACTGTTTTGCCTATCGAAAAGACTTTACTCTAAATTTTAAAATAGTAAAGTATGAACATGCTCACCATGCGCACCGACGAAGAGTTGGTGGCGCTTTATGCAACGGGTAAGGACGAGGCTTTTGACCTCCTGCTTGAGCGTTATAAGGATAGGCTTTTCTCCTACATTCTTTATCAGGTACGTAATGCAGATGTTGCGGAAGACATTTTCCAGGAAACATTTGTCAAGGTAGTTATTACCATTCGCGATGGTCGCTATACCGAAAGCGGAAAGTTCTTCTCGTGGGTGACACGTATTGCGCACAACCTCGTCATCGACTTCTTCCGCCGCGAGAAGGGCGAGAACATTGTTTCGACAGACGAGTCGGAAGTGGACTTACTCAACAATGCAAAACTTGCTGACCGTTGCGCACAAAGTGCTATCGACTGCGAGCAAACATTTATCGACCTGCAACGCCTGATTGAGAAACTCCCTGAGGAACAGCGCGAAGTGGTTCAGATGCACTACTTCCAGGAGATGACCTTTAAGGAAATTGCCGAGGAAAAGGGCATCAGCATCAACACCGCCCTGGGGCGCATGCGCTACGGTATATTAAATATGCGTAAGATGGCGCAACGCTTTGATTTGGGACTGAGTTTGTAGAGAATGGGTATCGAAACGAACAACCTTTTAGAGACTATTGAACATCACACCCCCTTCCATTATGCAAAACAAGTTTGGGAAATACTCCTTCAACGTAGAACCCTTTGCCGAAGACATTACGGGTCGATTGGCTTGGGGAACTTTGGGCACGTTAATCCTCCGCGCTGCGTCGTTACACGCTGGTGCTCACGGTTTTGGCTACAACGATGTCAATACGAGGAATCATGCGTGGGTGCTCTCGCGCCTTGTGATTGACATGGAGAACATGCCGCGCATCAACGAGGACTACTGCATCGAAACTTGGGTAACTAAGGTGTACCGCCAGTTTACCGACCGCCATTTCGACATTCTTGCGCCCGACGGCACGCCTTACGGTCAAGCCACCAGCATTTGGGCGCTCATCAACATCGAAAGTCGTCAACCTGCCGACCTCACGAAACTCCCCGACGGCGGTTTCGGTGATGTGATGATTCCTGAGCGTGAAATCCACATCAAGGGCCCCAGCCGCTTGCGCCTTTCTAAAGACGCGCCCCTCATTGACACGCACAAGGCGGTGTATAGCGACCTCGACATCAACGGACACGTCAATTCCATCCGCTACATTGAAATGTTGCTCAACACCTTCTCGCTCGACACGCTCCGCACTACGCCCCCCAAGCGCATTGAAGTGGCATACTGCCTCGAAAGCCTGTTTGGCGACCAGTTAGACATTTATGCGGAAGTGCAAGACGGCAACACGCACGTCTTTGAAATCCGCAAGGGTAGCGACGTTATATTGAAGGCGGCGATTACTTTATAATCACAAAACAATACGAGTAGGCAAGAGGTTCGTTTCGCTCTTGTCTACTCGTACTTTCTGTAGCAGGGAGGACATTTTTCTGGGTACAGAAACACTCATTTTGCACCCCCTATCCCACCCTCTAAAAACTAAACCTATTTTCGTAAAAATTATTAGTAACATAAAAAAAATTATTAGTAACCTTTTTTAAAATATGTTACTAATAATTTTGCGCAAAATTCACGTTGTGCAACTCGCAAATAATCAAGCATTTACAAAATCACTATTTTTATGCAGAAAATCGTATTTCTAACCGGCGCCGGCATTAGCGCAGAGAGCGGTCTCGGCACCTTTCGCGGGGGCAACGGACTTTGGGACAACTACCGCATAGAGGATGTGTGCACCGTGGATGCTTGGCACCGCAATCCTACACTTGTCAACGCCTTCTACAACGAGCGTCGCAAGCAACTCCCTACTGTAGAACCCAATGAAGCGCACCGCCTTGTTGCCGAATTAGAAAAGGACTACGAAGTGGTGGTCGTGACGCAGAATGTGGACGACCTTCACGAACGTGCGGGTTCTTCGCGCATCATTCACTTGCATGGCGAGTTGCTTAGGGTATGTTCGTCGTTCAAGAAGGAAGACCAAAGTCAGTGGCAAACGCTGGATTACGACCACTTGGAACTCCCCGTTGGTGCAACGGCGCCCGATGGTTCGTTGCTGCGCCCCTACATCGTATTTTTCGGAGAAGACGTGCCGCGCATGGAGGAAGCGATTATTTTAGCCGAACAGGCGGACATCTTTGTCATCGTGGGCACTTCGCTGAACGTCTATCCTGCGGCTGGACTCGTACGCTTCGTACCCAAAGGTACACCTATTTTTGTCATTGACCCCGAGGCAGACACCATGACCGCCGTAAAGGATGCCATTTTGCTGAAGGAGACTGCCACGAAGGGGATGAAGAAGTTGGTGAAACTGCTTAAAATCTAAACCTCTGCAGGTTGTCGGGCACCAAGTCTTTGACATCTTCCACAAAATGCTTAACTTTGCAGATAGAAGGATTTTCCTTGACGACAAAATCAAAAATTCCCCATTATGATTGTATCTCCCTCTCTCCTTTCTGCCGATTTCGGCAACCTCCAACGCGATATCGAAATGCTCAATGAGAGCCAGTGCGACTGGTTCCACCTTGACGTGATGGACGGTGTGTTTGTACCCAATATTTCCTTCGGTTTTCCCGTTATGGAAGCCATGGCGAAGCACGCTCAAAAGCCTCTCGACGTGCACCTCATGATTGTGCAGCCCGAAAAGTTCGTGAAGGAAGTTAAGGCACTCGGTGCCAAGATTATGAACGTGCATTACGAAGCGTGCACCCACCTTCACCGCGTCGTTCAGCAGATTAAGGCGGAAGGCATGATGGCGGGCGTGACGCTTAATCCTCATACTCCCGTGAGCGTGTTGGAAGACATTATCGTAGACCTCGACCTCGTGATGCTCATGTCTGTAAATCCCGGTTTTGGCGGACAGAAGTTCATTGAACACAGCGTTGAAAAGGTGCGTAAACTCAAGGAACTCATCGTGCGCACAGGTTCTAAGGCAATCATCGAAGTAGACGGTGGCGTAAATCCTCAAACGGGCAAACTCCTTGCCGAAGCAGGTTGCGACGCAGTCGTTGCTGGTAGCGCCGTATTCCGTGCTGCTGACCCCAAGGCTGAAATCGAGGCGCTTAAGGCGCTTTCGTAAGTTTTTTTAGTTCACGAGTAAACAAGTAGACGAGTAAACAAGATTGTTTGCGAGATAAACGATATAAGTCCCGCATGGCATTTCTCCTTTCTCATTTCCCCTTTCTCCTTTCCCCCTATGCTCACCCCCACTCTTTCCCAGAAAGAACTTTTCTCCCTCCTCCAAATCATCAAGGACTGCCGCAACGTGGTGGTCTGCTCCCATCGTGGTCCTGACGGCGATGCTATGGGTTCTTCTTTAGGTTGGGCGGAATACCTGCGTCACCTTGGCAAACAGGTTACCGTTGTTATGCCCAACCCGTGCCCCGACTTCTTGCGTTGGATGCCCGGTTCTCAGGCGGTGAAGTTCTATTCCGAAGCGGCAGAAGAAGTGGAACGCGCCATGAAGCAGGCAGACCTGATTTTCTTGATGGACATGAATAGCGTGGGGCGCCTTCAGGATATGGGTGTACTCGTTGAGAAATCCAAGGCGAAGCGTGTGATTATCGACCACCACTTAGACCCGCAAACGAATGTAGACCTCGTTATCTCGCGCCCCAAGATGAGTAGCACGTCAGAACTTGTCCTGCGCATGCTTTACCAAATGGGTGGTTACGACCAAATGACGCGTTCGGGCGCAGCGTGTATCTACACGGGAATGATGACGGACACGGGAGCCTTCACCTATAATTCTAACGACCCCGAGATTTACATGTGCATCAGCCTCTTGCTCAAGAAGCGCATTGACAAGGATCGCATTTACCGCAACGTACACAACAACTATTCCGAACATCGCTTGCGCCTTCAGGGCTATATCCTGCACAAGAAGACGGAATTCTTTGAAGGGCGCCGTGCTGCCATTTTCGCTCTGACACGCGAGGAAATGAAGGAGTTTAAGTTTATCCGAGGCGACATGGAGGGTGTCGTGAATATGCCCCTTCAGGTGCGCGGTATGCGACTCAGCATTTCTTTGCGCGAGGACACAGAAAAGGACGTCATCCGCGTCAGCCTACGCTCCGTAGACGATTTCCCCTGCAACAAAATGGCAGAACAATTCTTTAACGGCGGTGGCCACCTTAACGCTTCGGGAGGCGAACTCCCCTTCCCTATGGAAGCTGCAATCGAAACCGCCAAGCGCGCCATTGAAGCCTTTAAGGATCAACTCTATGGCATAAAACCTGAAGAGAAACAGGCCTAAAAAATAACCGAGTAGAAGTCGCAACTTCTACTCGGTTATTTTTTGTCGAATAGTCCGTAGAAACTATAGGTTCTATAGAGACTATAGTTCCTATTCCTCTACCCCATCTGCTCCTTCAAGAAGCGCTCCATCGCGCGATAGAAATCGAAGCGGTTTTCTTGGTTGTGGAAGCCGTGACCTTCGTCATCCTTCACCATGTATTCCACCTCCACGCCTCGCGCTCTCAATGCCTCGACCATCTGGTCGCTCTCCGCCTTATTCACACGCGGATCGTTTGCTCCCTGTGCAATAAAGAGCGGTGCCTTAATGAGATGCGCCTGAAGGGCAGGACTATAGGCGGTAAGCATTTCCAAATCCTTTTCAGGGTCGCCCACTTGCTCGTACATCATTTCGAGGAGCGGACGCCAATAAGGGGGAATGGTTTGCATGAACGTCAAGAGGTTGGAAACACCCACATAGTCAATACCACAGGCATAGAGGTCGGGCGTAAAGCAAAGGCCTGCCAACGTAGCATAACCGCCATAACTGCCACCATAAATCGCTACGCGCTTCGCATCAGCAATGCCCTGCGTAATCAACCAGTTTACGCCGTCCGTAATGTCGTCTTGCATCGCCTGTCCCCACTGCTTGTAACTCGCTTCAAGGAACTTGCGACCATAGCCCGTAGAACCGCGGAAATTCATTTGGAACACGGCATAACCACGATTGCAAAGGAACTGCACTTCTGCCGAATAGCCCCACGAATCTCTCGCCCAGGGACCACCGTGTGGGTGCACCACGACAGGCAATGCCTTCGCCGTTTCGGGCGTGTAGGGATGGGGCAAAGAAAGATACGCCTCGATGGTCAAACCATCGCGAGAGGTGTACGTAACGGGGTGCATCGCCACCATATCATCCTCCTGCAACCAGGGAGCGAGTTCGGCAAGCAACGCAGGACTGCCCACGGCACGATCGTAAAAGTAATAGCGACCACGCGTGCGGTCACTGCCCACATAAATCAAGTATTTCTGCTCTTCCTTATCCGTGGCGGTGATGCCAAAACGGCGCCCCTCGAAGAAACTACGCAGATGCTCACGGAATGCCGCCTCTTCATCATCAAAATAATGGCGAATGGGGTCCTTGTGTCCCTGGCAATACACTGCCAACAACTTCTTGCGCTTGCGCGAATACGAAATGCTCGATACGTCATACTGCTCGTGGGCATAAAGGTGCTCCAACTCCTCACACGTTGCGGGATTCATCAACACGAGTGCCACCTTGTCGCGCCCGAGGTTAGTAGCGGCATACACCAAACGGTTGTCGGGCGTAAACTCCATGAAGTCCACCGACTCCTTAAAGTTCGTAGTCAATACTGGGCGTAACTCCTCCGCCTCATGTTCGCGATAAAGGATTTGTGTATTCACCCCGTCCACAATGGCAGTCACTACGCGCAGTTTTCCTTCGTGGTCGGTCATATACCCCTGCCAATTCCCGGGATTCTCCGCCAACTGCGTGAGTTCACCCGTCTCTAAGTTCAGGCGGTAGGGGTCAAAAATCTCCGCCTGGCGCTTGTTCATACCGACAATTACCTCATTGGGAACGTCTTCCAAGTCGTCAATGAGCGTAGTGCGCACTCCCGGGAAAGCCGTATAGGCGCGCAAATCGCTACCGTCGAGATTCACACCATAGAGTTGGTAATTCTCATCGCCCGCCGTGTCTTTCATAAATAGGATGCGCTCATTCGTTGCCCACATATAGCCCGCCACACTGCGCGCCGTCTCGCTCGTCAGGCGCACTGTGTCTTCGCTCCCAATGCGTTGCACAAAGATGTTCATGCGGTCCTCATAGGGCGCAAGGAAGGAGAAGTAGTTGCCATCGGGAGAAATTTGATAACCCGAACGGTCGGAATTGCGGAAGAAGTCTTCGAGTGGATATTGCTTAACCATGACGTTTATGAAAGGGGGATTTGCTTAGAAGATAACAATTAAGTAGGTGTTCACCCAACGTGTATGCTCATGCTCAAAAATGTAACAATTTTTCGCTATGCAATACACTTGATAATCAGACACTTAAACCTACTAAAAATTATTAGTAACATATTTTAAATTACATTACTAATAATTTTTTTTATGTTACTAATAATTTTTACTACAATAGATATAGTTTTTAGCGCAACGGATTTGGCTTACAACAACAGCATCCCCGCCACCCCGCTGAGCAGGATAAGGAACACGGGATTGAAGCGGAAGGCGGTCATGCCCACGATGGTGAATAGGCAGAGGAAGACACTGACGCCAAGGTGCCAAGGCGTGTCGAGACTGCCGATAATTTCGGGCGTACAGAGTGAGAGGGCAACACCTCCGATGAGTCCGGGAACGACTACGCGCAGGAAGTCGATAATGCTCTCCGTGATGGGCTGATATTCCTTGGGAATGGTGATGCGCGCTGCCAATTCTGTCCACACAAACGAGGGCATGGCGAGTCCGAGCATGGCTGCCGTAGATGCCCCTATGGCGGTGAAGAAACCGAGGTTGCTCATGACTGCCGCATAACCTGAAAGCGTGGCAGCATTGACCGCTGTTTCGCCGGGCACGGCCTTGCTCACGATAAGCAGGTCTATAAACTGTTCATGCGTCAACCATCCTGTCTGCACGACAACAAGGTGCTCCACCATAGCGAGCACCGCGTCGGGACCTCCGAAACCGAAGAAACCGACAAAGAAAAAACCGATGAAAAGTATGAGGTAGGTCATAACGGATTAACGCAAGAATTTACCATAAAGGAAGCCTGCACCGACAGTGAGCAGGAGGATGTAGAGCGGTGCCAACTGGAAGATGCCTACGGCTACCGCTACCACAAAGGGTACCCACAGGAAACTTAAATCGACCTTACTGCTGCGCCCCATGCGGAAGGCTACGACTGCCAACACACCAATTAAGGCGGGGCGCATGCCGCGAAGCATGCTTTCAAACAAGTCCCAATGGCGCATGGGTGAGAACACAGCTACGAGCAACAGGAAGAGCAGCATCAGCGGAATCACTGTTGCGGCTATTGCCACGGCACTGCCTCGACGCCCGTCCACACGCCGACCGATTACGGCGGCAAGGTTCAGACTAAACGCCCCTGGCATGAGTTGTGCTTGCGCTACGAGGCGGTCAAACTCCTCGTCCGACATCCACATACACTTTTCCACCACTCGCTTGCGGAGTGGTGGAAGTGTGGCATACCCGTTGCCAAGGTGTAACAAGGCAAGGCGGGCAAATTCTAAAATAAGTTGTTTCGTCAATGTTATTGATGTTGTTCGCGATAGAGGTCGTTGACCGTCTTCACGGGGTTAAAGGTAGAAAGGGGCACTTCTACGAATACCGTGCTCCAGTCGCTCATCGCACCGTTCCAGAGACCGGGCAATTCAAGCGCCTTGAGTTCCTTACCGTCCTTACTCTTTGAAGAGATAAAGCCCGTTGCCTTGTCCACATACTTGGGAAGGTCAAACTTTTCTCCCTTATAATTCTTGATGGCGCACACCAAATCTACGGGGTTAAAGTGTGTACCCTTTTCAAACATCGCCTTCTTTTCGGGATCCGCCATATCAATCTGCGAACTTTCGAGAATCTGAAGCGAAATTGTGCCGTCGGGGTTATACGCAAGGAACGGACCGCCACCGGGTTCGCCTACGTTGCGCACCATACCGCAAACGCGCATCGGGCGGTTCAACTTCTGGCGGAGGTAAATAGCGAGTTCGGTATCTTCAAGCACCTTGGTTTCGGGGTTCTTACAGAAGAGGCGCTTCTGAACGAACTGCAACATTTCGCGGAGCTCTTCCATGGTGTACTTACCGCTATCCAATTTTTCAAGGTAAGCAAACGCCTGCTTCTGCAAGTCTACGAGCAAGCCCGCAAGGAGTTTCTTATACGTTACAGTGTCACCCTTCAAGCGGTCGGGCACTACGTTGTCGATGTTCTTGATGAACACGATGTCGCCGTCAATATCGTTGAGGTTTTCAATCAAGGCGCCGTGACCACCGGGGCGGAAGAGGAGCGAACCATCCGCATTGCGGAAGGGCGTATTGTCGGCATTCGCAGCCACAGTGTCGGTGCTTGACTTCTGTTCGGAGAAGGAGATGTCAAATGTGGCTTCGTGCTGCGCTGCATAACCCTGTGCCTTTTCAGCAACAAGTTTTTCAAAGAGCGCACGGTGTTCGGGCGAAACGGTGAAGTGTACGTTTACATTGCCATCACCAGCCTTCGCGTAAAGCGCGCCTTCCACGAGGTGTTCTTCAAGCGGAGTGCGTGAACCGTCTGCGTACTTGTGGAATTTCAAAAGTCCCTTGGGAAGTTTTCCATAGTTCAAACCTTCTTCTACAAGCATTGCCTTTGCCACAGCCTTATACTGACCTTCTGCCAAAAGTTCCTTGATGTCCTTGCCGTAGAGCTTTACGCAAGCAGCGTCGAGGTCGGCATAGAAGGCTGCCGTGGGGAGTTCGTCGAAGAACTTCTTTTCAAATGCTGATTCGGGAGCGTCGTAAGCTGCATCCACAAAAGAGAACACATCCTTGAACATACGGCTTGCAGCACCTGAGGCGGGCACAAACTTCACCACCTTGTGGTTTTCTGCCACGTACTTGTCCCAAGCAGCAAGCAACTGCGCCTGTTCTTCTGCCGAGGGAGCGAGAATACCTTTCTCAATACTTGCTGCAGCACTCAACTTCAAGAAGGGGAAACCTGCAGCAAACTGCTTCAGCTGGTCTGCCAACTTTTCTTCAGAAATACCTTTCTTTGCCAAAAGGGCCTTGTCATTTTCCAACATAGACTAAAAGATTTTAAGGTTATAGTTTCAACGACAAAAGTACGAAATTCTGTGAATATGCGCCTGCCTAACAGGGAAATTCTTCTCTAAATTAGGCATATATCATGCTCCGCATCAAGAAATAGAGGATGGGCAGGAACAGCGCAGGGAGCATATTCAGCGTCTTGCTCTCCTTAATGCCAAGAATTGAAAGCCCCGAGGCAAAGATAAGAATGCCACCCACGATGGAGAGTTCCGTAATCAATTCCTCCTGAATAGCACCTGCCGACAAACTTGCCACACCGTAAAAAGCCCCTTGCCACAAGAACAATACGGGCGCCGCCCAGAGCATGCCCCAACCGTAGGTCGAAGCAAGTACCATAGAGGTAACGAAGTCAAGTGTCGCATTCGTAAAAAGGTACGTATTATCACCCTGCAACGCACTCACTACGGGACCAAGCATAGACAAGGTGCCCACACAGTAGAGCAGGATGCCTGTAGAAAGTCCTTCTGCGAGTCTTTTTCCACCTGCTGGCATACCATTACCACTTGCATCATCTCGACGCGCTACAAGGGTGTTAAATTGTCCTGTGAGATTCAAGGAGTAACCTATCAACGAACCCACTGCAAGGCAAACAATGAAGAGCACAGGATACTGCGACTTCGGCAAGTGCTGCACAAAGGCATTGAGCCCCAACGCCACTGCGCTAAAGCCCATCGCATTATAAAGTCCCTCCTGATACTGCGGTTTTACCCCTTTCTTTAGCAACGCCCCAAGGGATGTTCCTAAAATTATCGTGGCGGTATTTACGATTGTTCCAAGCATAACAAAATCCAAAGTTTAAGGCAATGGCGCAACTCCAGGTCTCAAACGCCAACTCTCATATTACTTTCAGTCCACGAAGTTACTCAGTTTTCTGAAAATAGACCATTACGACGTGGCAAAATATAACGAACATAAACCACAGCAACACTCTCAACATTCATTTCTCTACATGATAATTCACGTATCCCCTGCAAAACACAGTGTGCCACTTACAATAAAGCAAGTGGCACACAGAATATCCTTATAAATTTAATGAAGAAAACTCCTACTATTTATATTCCAAATAAGTTTCACTTGGATCATCCAAATACTCAAGTTCATCCATTTCCGCAAGCGCTTCCAAATAAGCATCAATAATTTCCTGCTCACAATCTTCAATGGGTTTATCAGTAGCAATGCCAAGGCTGAAACTTGTGTCCATATCTAGATCTTTTTCTGTCATTTCTTCTAAAGGATCATCTCCATAGTTCTGATCATCAGCCCAATACTCACCGTCTTGTATAAATATAATTTTACCATACAAGTCTCCTTCAACAGAATACCTAATCTTAGCAACAATTTTTACGTTAGACATAATCTACAAAGCGATTACCTATACTTCGCCAGGTTCTAATAATAATATAGTTATATGAGTAAAAAATGCTCATTTTTATCACTTTCAAAACGTACCATTTAGCAGAACATTGTAAGATACGTTTCCAAAGTATCACAAGTTTGGTATGACTATACTACAGTCAATGTCTTAATTGCTCAACACACTAACTCCCTATTAGGGAGGTTCTATAAATTCAATTTGTCATTAGCGAA
>JAGBYW010000140.1 GCA_017628555.1 Bacteroidaceae bacterium
TAGGGGGAGGGGACCGCTTTGCGGTGAGGGGGTGCTGGCAAAAGTGAGGAGTGAGTAGTATGCCATGCGGGGTGTATTGAGCACACCCTCACCACTACGTGGTCCCCTCCCCCTATAAACAGGGGGAGAGCGCCGTGCGGGTAGTTTTCTCCTATCTCCATCACCCTTTCCTACCAAAATCCGCAGGGATTTCGCCCCACTTTTCCGTTTCCCACTTACGCAGGTCGTTGGAGTAGGAGTGGGTGCGCAACCAAGTTTCGGCGCGGCGGATGTGTTCGTGGAGCGCCTTGGTCTTGTCGTTAAGGGGGAGGGTCGTGCGGCACTGCTTGCGCTTTACCCAAAGCATGGCGTTGACGCTGTCGGAATAAATGGGAATGGTGTACCCACGCTGCGCTAAGAGGGCGAGACCGTGAACGATGGCTAAGAATTCTCCGATGTTGTTTGTGCCGAACACGGGACCGTAATGGAAGATTTCTTCGCCCGTTTTGAGGTACACACCACGGTATTCCATTTGTCCCGGATTGCCACTGCAGGCAGCATCCACGGCAATGGCTTGTGCATCGACGGCAGCGGGAAGCGCTTGACACGCTTTCAATGCCGCCTGCTTGCGCAAGAGTTCTAAGCAGTCTTTAGAGGGAGTAGGGTCTTTAAGGGCGTTTAGGTCTTTAGAGTCTTTAAGGTCTTTAACACATTCGTACTGTTGCAGTGCTTCAATTTCTCCTTTCCCTATGTACTCCATCGGACCCTCTTCAAAGGCAATCTCAGCCTCTTCACGCGAGGAGAAGGCTTTGAAGACGGCTTCGGGATAGCCCTTCACCTGTACTTCTGCAGATTCCCACTCGGTGTAGATGCCAGGAGTGTGTCCCTCCCACACGACATAGTATTTCGGTTTCTTTGCCATGTCGGTGGCACGGATTACATACGTTCAGGCATTTCGATGCCGAGGAGTCCCATGCCGAGGCGAATCACCTTGGCAACGTTCTGCGAGAGTACGAGGCGGAACACCTTCTTTGCTTCATCCTCTTCGCGGAGAATGCTGAATTCGTGGTAGAACTGGTTGTATTCCTTCACGAGTTCGTAGCAGTAGTTGGCGATTGCCGAGGGCGAATAATCCACACCTGCAGCCTTCACCACCTGTGCGAATTCTGCCACGTGCTGAATGATTTCTTCTTCCTTCGTTGAGAGCGTTACGTTTGCCTCAAGCGCTTCGGGAATCACGATGCCCGCATCTTCTGCCTTGCGGAGAATAGAGCGGATGCGCGCATAAGTATATTGTACGAAGGGACCTGTATTACCGTTGAAGTCAATACTTTCTTCGGGGTTGAAGAGCATGTTCTTGCGAGCGTCAACCTTAAGGAGGAAGTACTTCAAGGCACCCATACCTACGATGCGTGCTACCTCTTGCTTTTCTTCCTCACTCATGTCGGCAAACTTGCCCGCTTCGTCGCTCGTCTGACGTGCCTGGCGCACCATTTCTGCCACCAATTCGTCGGCATCAACCACTGTACCTTCACGGCTCTTCATCTTACCGTTGGGGAGTTCCACCATGCCGTAAGAGAAGTGCACAAGGTCCTTACCCCATTCGAAACCGAGTTTGTCGAGGAGGATAGAGAGCACCTGGAAGTGGTAGTTCTGCTCGTTACCTACGACATACACCATCTTGTTGATGGGGAAGTCCTGGAAGCGAAGTTTTGCCGTACCAATATCTTGGGTCATGTAAACAGAAGTGCCGTCAGAGCGGAGTAAGAGTTTTTCATCCAACCCCTCGCCAGTGAGGTCTGCCCATACACTGCCGTCTTCGCGCTTGTAGAAAAGGCCCTTTTGAAGACCTTCAATAACCTTTTCGCGACCTTCAAGGTAAGTGTCGCTTTCATAATAAATCTTGTCGAAGCCAACGCCGAGTGCCTTGTAAGTTTCGTCGAAACCTTCGTACACCCATTCATTCATCTTGCGCCAAAGTGCGCGCACCTCGCGGTCGTTATGCTCCCACTTTACGAGCATTTCGCGAGCCTCCTTCATAAGGGGTGCCTCTGCCTTTGCCTTTTCCGTAGCCGCTTCTTCATCCATACCTTCCGCCATGAACTTCGCCGCAAGTTCCTTCACTTCTGCGCGATAGTGCTTGTCGAAAGCCACGTAGTAGTCGCCAATCAAGTGGTCGCCCTTCTTGCCCGACGATTCGGGAGTTTCGCTATTGCCATACTTCTGCCAAGCAAGCATAGACTTACAAATGTGAATCCCGCGGTCGTTCACGATATTCGTCTTCACCACGCGGTTGCCGTTAGCCTCGGCAATCTGTGCCACCGCCCAACCGAGGAGGTTGTTACGCACGTGACCCAAGTGGAGGGGCTTGTTCGTGTTGGGCGAAGAATATTCAATCATCACGAGGGGCGAACGATCAGTAGGCGTTGTGAAGCCATACTTTTCCGCAGCGTGGATGTCATTCAACAAGGCAATCCAAGCGGCAGGGGCAATCACGAGGTTCAAGAAGCCCTTGATGACGTTGAACGAAGCAATAACGTCGGTATGTTCCTGGAGGTATTGACCGATTTCCTGTGCCGTATCCTCGGGCTTCTTCTTTGAAACACGGAGGAAGGGGAAAACCACGAGTGTAAGGTGGCCTTCAAATTCCTTCTTTGTCTTTGAGAGCTGCACCTGCTCTGCGGGTGCGTCAAAGTCATAAAGTTCCTTAATCGCAGCAATGATAGCCGCAGAAAGTTGTTGTTCTATCTTCATAATTAGTTTTTGGTTTTGCGTTGAAAGTACGTTAAATATCCCTGTGTCCGAAGGAGTGAAAATTATGTCGGACTTAAGAAAAAATATGTCGGACATATTTCAAAATATCTCCGAGATAATTTCCACGAACTCCCAATTAGTTTCTACACCATCGGAAATGCGTTTTGCCAACCCGGATGGCGGGTCTTAAATATCCTTAAAAATCCTTGCAAATTTACTATTTTTTAATGTAGTGGGCAAATTCCCGAGCGCCTACCCTTATTTTCGGAATAAAAAAAGGTATTTTTGCCGTGAATTTTGACAGCTGAATGTTCAAACGTTTGCATAACAAGAGGCAAAACCCTTTACTATTGCTTGTCTATCTCGTCTACTCGTACCTCCCAAACTCGTCTACTCACTCATGACCATCAAAATTAAGGGCGCACGCGTCAACAATCTCAAAAATATAGACCTCGAAATTCCGCGCGACAAACTCATTGTCGTTACAGGTTTGTCGGGTTCGGGTAAATCCTCATTGGCTTTCGACACACTCTATGCCGAAGGTCAGCGAAGGTATGTAGAAAGTCTTTCTGCCTACTCCCGCCAGTTCTTGGGGCGTATGCACAAGCCGGAGTGCGATTACATCAAGGGACTTCCCCCTGCCATTGCTATCGAACAGAAGGTGACGTCGCGCAATCCGCGCTCTACGGTGGGCACTTCAACGGAGATTTACGAATACCTCCGCCTGCTCTTCGCGCGCATCGGTCGTACGTTCTCGCCTGTCAGTGGTGAGGAGGTGAAACGCCATACGGTGAAGGACGTAGTGGATTGTGCGCTTTCGTATCCCGCAGGTACGCGCTTCACGGTGCTCGCTCCGATGCGCATACATGGCGAACGCACGCTCCGCGAACAGTTGGAGATTGACCTCAAGCAGGGTCTTTCACGATTGGATGTGGAGGGCGAGATGGTGCGTATCGAGGACTTCCTCAATGAAGGTCAACAGACGGCAGCGGAAGGGCTTTACTTGCTCCTCGACCGCTTGGCGGTAGATAATTCTCAAACCGCCATTTCCCGCCTTGCCGACTCCGTGCAAACAGCCTTCTTTGAGGGTGGGGGAGAATGCGTGTTGCGCTTCTATCCCGGGAAAGAAACTGTGACGTTTAGCGAGCGCTTTGAGGCGGACGGCATTCAGTTTGAAGAACCTTCCGACAGCATGTTCTCGTTCAACTCTCCCCTTGGCGCATGTCCTGAGTGTGAGGGCTTTGGACGCATCATGGGCATTGACGAACAGCTTGTTGTGCCCAATTCTTCCCTCTCTGTTTACGAAGGTGCCGTGATGTGTTGGCGTGGCGATAAGATGGGCGAGTGGCGCAAGGAATTTTGCCGTCGTGCTTCGGAAGTAGGGTTCCCCATTTTCGAACCTTATTACAACCTTACGCAAGAGCAGAAGGACTATCTCTGGCATGGCGATGGCAAGGTGCATCATGGCGATGGCGATTGGGATGTTTGCATCGACCGCTTCTTTGACATGCTCCGCGAAAATCAATATAAGATTCAGTATCGCGTAATGTTGGCGCGCTATCGCGGAAAGACGGAGTGCCCCACGTGTCGCGGGTCGCGCTTGAAGAAACAAGCGTCTTACGTAAAGGTGGGCGGGAAGAACATTACCGAACTCGTGCGCCTCTCCATCCGAGAGTTGCAGGAATTTTTCGCTTCCCTGACTCTCCAACCCCATGAAGAGCAGGTGGCAACGCGACTTTTGGCGGAAATACGCAGTCGCTTGGAATTCTTGATGGATGTGGGGTTGGGTTATCTCACACTAGACCGCTTGAGCAATACACTTTCGGGCGGCGAAAGCCAACGTATTAACCTCGCTACCTCACTCGGGTCCTCGCTCGTGGGTTCGCTTTACATTCTTGACGAACCCAGTATCGGCCTTCACTCTCGCGATACCGACCGACTCATTTCTGTGCTCAAAAAGTTGCGTGACTTGGGCAACACCGTGGTCATTGTGGAGCACGATGAGGAGATTATTCGCGAGGCAGATTATATTATTGATATCGGTCCCGATGCGGGTCGCCGCGGGGGCGAAGTTACGTTTGCTGGAACCTTATCCAAGGGACTTGCTCACGGAGATGATGCGCAATATAACTCTCACACCCTGCGCTACTTGACGGGGCGTGAAAGCATTGAGGTACCCACTTCACGCCGACGCTGGAACAATTTTATCGAACTCAAAGGTGCGCGCCACAATAACCTGAAGGGTGTTGACGCCAAGTTCCCCCTGAACGTCATGACGGTAGTTACGGGCGTGAGTGGTTCGGGAAAATCAACATTGGTCAGAGACATTTTCTACCGTGCCTTGAAGCGCCACTTCGATGAACCTTGCGATCGCCCGGGAGAGTTTATCTCGCTCGACGGTGACTTGAACCAAATCAAGGCTATCGAATTTGTGGATCAGAATCCCATTGGTAAGTCCTCGCGTTCAAATCCCGTGACCTACGTCAAGGCGTACGATGAAATCCGCAAGTTGATGGCGGCGCAACCCTTGGCAAAGCAGATGGACTTTACGGCTGCCCACTTCTCTTTCAATACCGATGGCGGGCGTTGTGAGGAATGTAAGGGCGAGGGAACGGTAACCGTGGAAATGCAATTCATGGCGGACCTCATTTTAGAGTGTGAGGCGTGTGGCGGCAAGCGCTTTAAGAACGACATCCTTGAAGTGCGCTTTGCGGATAAGAATATCCACGACATTTTGGAGATGACCATCAATCAGGCCATCGAATTCTTTACCGAGCACAAGCAAGAAAAGATTGCGCGACGCTTGAAACCCCTTCTGGATGTGGGACTTGGGTACATCCACCTCGGACAACCCTCTTCAACACTCTCAGGCGGTGAAAACCAGCGCGTAAAGTTGGCATACTACCTTGGATTGGAGCGCACGGAACCCACCTTATTCATTTTCGACGAACCCACTACGGGGCTTCACTTCCACGATATCAAGTGCCTGCTCCGCTCTTTCGACGCACTCATTGCCCGCGGGCACACCGTGCTTATCATTGAGCACAATCTCGATGTGATTAAGTGTGCCGACCACGTAATAGACCTCGGTCCCGAAGGCGGTGACGAGGGCGGAACCATCATTGCCTGTGGCACGCCTGAGGAAGTCGTGGCACAGGGAGTGGGGTACACGGCGCGGTTTTTGCAAGAGAAGTTAAGATAATGTTATAATGTAGGTAAAAACAGTCCGCACGGCGCTCTCCCCCTGTTTATAGGGGGAGGGGACCGCCTTGGCGGTGAGGGGGTGCAAGAAACAATCCGCATGGATCATTATTCCGTATGGGTTACTCACTACTAACTACTCGTTACTAACTCTTTTTCGGCACCCCCTCACCACTACGTGGTCCCCTCCCCCTATAAACAGGGGGAGAGCGCCGTCCGGATGGTAATTTCTCCTTTCTCCTTTAATCCCGCTTCGCGGTCTTTTCCTCCTTCGCACCTCGGCAATTCAAGCAAGCTTGATTGCACTCGGTTTGGCGTCGGTTCTCCTTTTTCCTTTCTCCTTTTTTATCCATGGGCCTCTTCAAAAGAAAACCAATCGCCACGATCCTGGCAGAAAATAATACCGAAGGCGGCACGGCACTCAAGCGCGTGTTGGATCCCATCGGTCTTGTGCTCTTCGGCATCGGCGTGATTGTTGGCGCCGGACTCTTCTCCGTCACCGGAATGGTGGCGGCGGAATACACGGGGCCTGCCATCACGCTCTCATTTGTCATTGCCGCCATCTGCTGTTGCTTTGCGGGACTCTGCTACGCCGAGTTTGCCTCTATGATTCCCATTTCAGGCAGCGCCTACACCTATGCTTACGCCACGATGGGCGAATTTACGGCATGGACTATCGGGTGGGCACTCGTACTCGAGTTTTCCGTAGCCGCCGTGCTCGTGGCCATTTCGTGGAGCGGTTATTTCGTGCAAATCTTAGCGAGCGCGGGCATTTATTTACCACCAGAATTGTGTGCAGGTCCCTGGGACGGAGGCGTAGCCAACATTCCCGCGGCGCTGATAGTGGTCTTGATGAGCCTCTTTTTAATGAAGGGCACAGAGACCAGTGCGCGCGTCAACAACATCATCGTCTTCCTGAAAATCGGCGTAATCATCGCGTTTATTGTATTAGGTTGGAAGTATATCAACCCCGAAAATCACGTGCCCTACGTCCCCGAAAATACCTCCGGAATCTTCGGTGAATACGGCTGGTCGGGCGTTTTGCGCGGTGCGGCGGTAGTATTTTTGGCCTACCTCGGCTTTGACATTGTGAGTTGCGCAGCTCAGGAAACGAAGAACCCCACGCGCGCCATGCCCATCGGCATTCTGGGTTCGCTGGCAGCATGCACGGTGCTCTACATCCTTTTTGCCCACGTCATGACGGGCGTGGCAAATTACACCGACTTTGCTGGGCAAGACGGACTCGCCCCCGTTGCTACCGCCATCCGACAAATGGGCGAGGCAGACGCCTCGGGCGCCATCGTACCTGCCTATCCGTGGCTAAACAGAGCGGTGATTTTCGCCATACTCTTCGGTTACTGCTCCGTTATCCTTGCCCTGTTGATGGGTCAGAGTCGTGTGTTTATGACCATGAGTCAAGACGGTTTGTTGCCCAAAGTCTTCTCAAAGATGAACCCCAAGACGCGCACGCCGCTCCGTAGTAACCTCATCTTCATGGTTATCATCGCGCTCCTCTCAGCCTTTGCGCCTCCGCAGATGGCGGGAGAACTGACCAACATCGGCACACTCTTTGCCTTCACCATCGTTTGTGCGGGCGTCTTGGTGGTGCGTCGCACGATGCCCGATGCCGAGCGCGGTTTCCGCACCCCCCTTGTGCCCTTCGTGCCCCTGGCGGGAATCGTGGTGTGTGTAGCCCTGATGCTCTTCCTCCCTGCCGACACGTGGATGCGCCTGGTGATGTGGCTACTGATAGGGTATGACGTGTATAGCCTCTATGGCATGAAGCATTCGAAGATGGCAGTAGGCGACCGCAAGACACGCCGCGGGCAGGCTGTGTTTAACCTTATCTGCATCGGACTGGGTGTGCTCTGCATCATTACGGGCATTTGGCACCAGCAGACGGTAGGCATGAATGCCGACAAGTCGCTCCTGCTCATCGCCGTGATTTTCGGACTCGTGCACATTGCTTTTTACACGATGCGACTGACGCGAAAGGCAAATTAAAGGGGGCATAAAGTCCCCTTTAATTATTGTTGTAAAAACTAAACTACTTGTAGTAAAAATTATTAGTAACCTAAAAAAAATTATTAGTAAGATAATTTAAAAAAGGTTACTAATAATTTTGGGTATATCTAAAGTGCTGATTATCAAGTGGGAAGGTGTGCGAAAAATTGTGACATTTTTGCCCCATATTTTTTGTTGCTTCCTTCGTTTTGTAGGGCGGCATTCCCCGCTTGTGCTAAAAATACCAACAAATGGGGATTTCGAGAGTGGCAAAAAAAATGTAACTTTGCACAGAATTTAAAAAAACGCAACCACTTGTCCCTCCTTAAAATGATAAAGGCATGGGTGATGCTCCTACTCTTTGTAGTGTATCAAGTAGGCATCACGAGCTTCGTTCACGTGCATATTGTGAACGGGGTTACTATTGTGCACTCTCACCTTTTGGGGGACAATGAGCACGATCATACGGAGAAGCAGGTTACATCAATAGATTGTTGTTGCCATTACTTCTGTGCCGACGTGCCCGAGGCGGTTGCCGTTGCCGCTCCCAATGTAGTGTTGCTTCAGGAGGATTATGCTGAGGCGTTGGTGGGAGTGGTGACTTCTGAAGTTCCTACTTTTTGTTTGCGCGGGCCGCCCGCAGTGTGTTAGTAGTTTTTTTGTAGGACAAATACAAGAATCGCATGGATGTAGCAACCTCCCGCATGGCGCTCTCTCCCTGTTTATAGGGAGAGGGGATCACGTAGTGGTGAGAGGGTGCTAAATCCTTTTTACAGTGTGCGACATGTATTTATTCCTATAGCATTTTTTGCACCCCCTCACCGCTAAAGCGGTCCCCTCCCCCTATGAACAGGGGGAGAGCGCCGTTCGGATTTTTATCCCACTAACACATAATCAATGAAACAAATATACCTTTTCTTCGCCCTACTCATCGGTGGGGTGAACATTGCTTTTGCGCACAATCATCATCACATAAATTCTGAAACAAACCTAATCCTGGGCCACGTAGTTACGGCTGACACCGAAGAAAGTCTGCCTGGTGCCATTGCTTTTATTGACTCCTTGAAGCGCAGTGCCGTAGTCGATGCCGACGGTCATTTTGTGTTTAAAAAAGTTCCCGCTGGGACGTATAAAGTGCGCGTACAGCTTCTCGGTTATGCCACTCAAACGCAGGAGGTTACCGTAAGCGATGCGTATGCCGTAGACATCCATTTTAAGATGGTCGTTGAAGAGGGTAATATGGACGAAGTAGTGGTTTCGGCAAGCCGCAATGCCGTGCGTCGCAGTATGGCGCCCGTGGTGGTGACGGTTATGAATCAGCAGACGTTTGAGACCGTCAATGCCATCGACCTTTCAAAGTCGCTAAACTTCCAATCAGGACTCCGTGTGGAGAATAACTGTCAGAATTGTGGCTTCCCCCAGGTGCGCATCAACGGACTTGACGGACCCTATTCGCAAGTGTTGATTAACAGTCGCCCCATCGTGAGCGCCTTGTCGGGAGTCTATGGCCTCGAACAGATACCTACCAACATGATTGACCGAGTTGAGGTGGTGCGTGGCGGAGGTTCGGCTCTTTTTGGCGCTAATGCCGTGGGTGGCACGATAAACATTATCACGAAAGACCCTGTGAACAACAGTTTTCAGGTGTCTTCTACAATGTCAAACATGAACGGCAAGGTTTGGGAGCAACACATGGGCGCCAATGCCTCGCTCGTGGATAAGGACAATACGTATGGCATTGCGCTTTACCAATCTTACCGCAACCGCAACCCTTATGATGCCGATGGTGATGGCTTCTCCGAACTCGGTAAGTTGAACATGAACACCTTTGGCTTGCGCAGTTATTACCGTCCCTCACTCACGAGCAAGTTGAGCGTGGAGTACCACACCACCAACGAGTTTCGCCGTGGCGGTAATGCCTTTGACCTCGAACCCTTTGAGAGTGACATTACCGAGCAAACGAAACACGTTATCAATAGTGGGGGTATTAACTTCGACCAATACGTAAACGGTTATCAGCACAAGTTCTCGGCGTTCGCCTCTGCGCAACACATCGACCGCAATTCCTATTACGGCGCCCAGAAGTCGAAGGACGCCTACGGCAAAACCGACGACCTCACATGGGTTGTAGGAGGAATGTACACAGGTCGCTTGGGCAAACTCCTCTTTGCCCCCGCCACACTCACGGCTGGGATTGAGTATCAGCAGAATAAGATGACCGACCAAATGCTCGGCTATAACCGCGAACTCAATCAGGAGGTGCGCATCGGAAGTGCCTTCCTCCAGAACGAATGGGAGATGAAGTACTTTACGCTCCTCGCAGGCTTCCGCGTAGACGACCATAACTTGATTGAAGATCCCATCTTCTCGCCCCGCATCAACTTGCTCTACCGCCCCGTTGAGGCTGTGCAAGCACGCTTAACCTGGAGCACAGGTTTCCGTGCGCCTCAGGCATACGATGAAGACCTTCACGTGACGGCAGTAGGCGGTGAGGGCGTCTTGATTCGCCTGGCTGACGGACTCGAACCTGAAAAATCGAATAGTTTTAGTGGTTCGCTCGACTGGCAAACGACCTTCGGTCACTGGCAGGCAAACTTCCTGGCGGAAGGGTTTTACACTGACCTCAGCGACGTATTTGTGCTTGAAACTGTTGGGCACGACAATCAGGGCAACATGATTCAGGAGCGCCGCAATGGTAGTGGTGCGCGTGTGTATGGCGTAAATCTTGACGCGAAATTGGCGCACGGCAAGGACATAGCGCTTCAGGTGGGTTTCACGGCGCAACGTAGTGAGTACAAGCAGGCAGAAGCGTGGAGCGAAGACCCCAATGTGGCGCCCACACGCAAGATGCCGCGCACACCGAATTACTACGGCTACTTCACCCTCAGCAGTCAGCCCTTCAAGAATTTCGATGTGGCATTCTCAGGCGTATATACCGGCCGTATGTTCGTGCCTCACTTCGCCCCCGATCCCTCAGAAATTCCCGCGGACTTCCCTTACACTTACATCACTCAGGATGAGTTGAAGCACACTCCCGACTTTATGGATTTCAACCTCAAACTGAACTACACGTTCATCTTCAACGAGCACTTGAAAGTGCAACTCAACGGTGGCGTTCAGAACATCTTCAACGCCTTCCAGAAAGACTTTGACAAGGGCACCTTCCGCGACTCTGGCTATTTCTATGGCCCCACACAACCCCGCACTTATTTTGTGGGTATCAAGATTATGAACTAAGCATTTGCTGCTCCGTAAAAACAATATCCCTTTTGCGGAAAATTAAGTCCGACTTATTTCAAATTAACTCCCAATTAGTTTGAAATAAGTCGGACTTAGTTTTAACCCCATCTCCTTTCCTCCTTCGCCCCTCCCACCAATTCACATTTTTATTGTAAATTTGCAGAATATTATGGAATTAAGTAATAAGAAAATATTGGTCACGGGCGCCTCGGGCTTTATTGGCAGTTTCATTGTGGAACGTGCCTTGGAGTTGGGCGCAGAAGTGTGGGCGGCGGTGCGCCCTTCTACGAGTAAGAAGTATTTGCAGGACGCGCGCATCCGATTTATTGAACTGAACTTGGGAAATGCTGAGGCGTTGGAGCGTCAGTTGAGCGACTTCCATACGGATGAAGGCGCTTGGGACTATGTCATTCATGCGGCAGGTGCTACGAAGTGCGCCAATCCCAATGACTTCTACCGCGTAAATACGGAGGGAACTGCCAATCTCGCTCGCTTGCTCTTGCAGACCTCAACCCTTCGCGGGCGCTTCGTATTTATGAGTTCGTTGAGCGTATGGGGTGCCGTGCATGAAGCGGATTATGCCGACATTTCGGAACAGGATATTCCCCAACCCAATACGGCGTACGGCAAAAGCAAACTTGAGGCGGAACTTGTCTTGGCGCAGATGCCCGAATTGGATTATGTGACGCTCCGTCCTACTGGTGTTTACGGCCCCAGGGAAAAGGATTATTTCTTAATGGCGAAGAGCATTGCGGGACACATTGACTTTGCCGTAGGTTACCGACGTCAGGACATCACCTTTATTTATGTGCGCGACCTTGTGGAAGCGACCCTTGCGGCACTCACGCGTGGTACGCGCGGTAGGGGATATTTCCTCACCGATGGGCAAGTTTACAACAGTCGTGATTTTTCCGACCTGCTCCAAAAGGAACTCGGCGTGCGCGGTGTGCTTCACATCACCGCCCCCATCTGGTTCTTGCGTTGCGTCTGCACCGTTGGCGGTTGGTGGGGCAAACTCACGGGCAAGGTGACGGCGCTCAATATGGATAAATTCAATATCATGCGCCAGCGCAACTGGCGTTGCGACATCCGTCCGGCACAAGAGGACCTCGGTTTCTCACCCAAGGTGCAACTTCCCCAAGGGGTGAAGGAATCTGTGGCTTGGTATAAGAAGGAAGGGTGGATTTAGAAATAAAGAAACTAACCCGGATGGCGCTCTCCCCCTGTTTATAGGGGGAGGGGACCACGAAGTGGTGAGGGGGTGCAATAAACGCAAAACTTGTAATTTATAAATACATTATGTTAGACGGGTGTTCTGCACCCCCTCACCGCTAAAGCGGTCCCCTCCCCCTATAAACAGGGGGAGAGCGCCATCCGGTCTTTCACCTCTCTGAGTCTATAACCTCAAAACCTCACAACCTTACAACCTCCCCAATGAACCAACGCCTCTTATCCCTTGACACCCTCCGCGGGTTTGACATGCTCTTTATTATGGGTGGAGATGCCTTCTTTCTCTGCCTTGGTGCACTCCTTCCGGGAACTATATTCGCCGATTTTGCTCAACAAATGGGGCATAAGGCTTGGGACGGTTTTGCGCTTTACGACCTTATCTTCCCGCTCTTCCTGTTTATCGCAGGAGTTTCCTTTCCCTTCTCATTAGCAAAAAGCAGAAGTGTAGAAGCGTCGGAGAAGGGTATCATGCTACGCATCTTGCGCCGCGGATTGACGCTTGTTGCGCTCGGCATAGTGTATAACGGTTTGCTGAGTTTCGACTTTGAAAACCTGCGTGTGGCGAGTGTGCTCGGCAGAATCGGACTTGCGTGGATGTCGGCGGCATTTATATATATGCGTTGCTCACGCAAGGTAAGTGCAGTCATAGCCTTGGCAATTTTGTTGGGATATTACGCCCTGCTCACCTTAGTCAGTGCCCCCGACGCCCCAGGTGCTTCTTCGCTTTCCATGGAGGGAAGCATCGTAGGGTATGTTGATCGACTCTTACTCCCAGGAAAACTCCACGAAGGCATACACGATCCCGAGGGAATCCTTTCTACGCTCCCCGCAGTGGTAACGGCGCTGCTCGGTATCTTTACGGGGGACTTCATTCGCACGTTTCAAAAGTGGAATGGTCACAAAAAGGCGGCACTCCTGCTCGGTTCAGGACTCGCACTTATCGCTTTGGGCTACGCATGGGACATCTTGTTTCCCATCAACAAGAATCTGTGGTCAAGTTCCTTCGTCTGCGTGGCAGGAGGTTACTCCTTGGCGCTCTTCGCCGGGTTCTACTGGGTGGTAGATGTGATGGAGTGGCGTAAGTGGACCTTCTTCTTCCGCGTGATTGGGCTAAATTCCATTACGATTTACTTGGCGCAACATTTCTTAGACGTGTCAAAACCCATTAAGACGGTCTTTGGGGGCGCGCTCTCCCTGCTCCCCGAAAATATGTATGCTTTGGGGTATTGGACCTGTTACATAATGCTCTGCTGGTTGCTCCTTTACTTCCTTTACAAACAAAAAATATTCTTGAAAATTTAATTTCAAAGCACACACTCAGATGCTTCAATCATTAAAATACATCTACAAAAACTTGCTTCCCATTGAGCGCGTGACGTTGCTCTATGGCTTGTTCACAACAGTATTATTGTTCGTGTGGTGGGGCGAATTGAACCACCCCCTTCAGCAGTTGCAGGAGCGCGGGGCAATCTTGCTCGTGATGGCATTGCTCTTCGTGGCGCATCTTCGTAAGCCTGTGGCGTCGGTGCGCTTCTTGCGCAACCTTTTTCCCTTGGCGCTGATTTCTTATTGGTACCCCGACATCTATGAGTTTTGCTCGTTGCTTCCCAACTTAGACCCCGTCTTTGCAGGTGCCGACCAAGCGCTCTTTGGGTGCCAACCTTCGTTAGAATTTAGTCGAAACTTTGCGTCGGGATTGTGGAGCGAGCTCTTCCACATGGGATATTTTGCCTACTATCCCATGATTTTCCTCACTGTACTCCTGACGTTGGTGCTTGACAAGTCCCGCTTCGAGGAATATGGCTTTATTGTGCTCACCGCTTTCCTGATTTACTACGCCATCTACCTCTTTGTGCCCGTGGCAGGTCCGCAATATTACTTCCAAGCCATCGGACAGGAAGCGGCAGAAGCAGGAAACTTCTACGATGTCGGCAACTACTTCCGCACACATCTTGAAATGCGCCCCTCACCCGGTCCTGACGGTTTCTTCCGTTCCTGTGTTGAGGCAGCACAAGCAGGAGGTGAGCGCCCCCAAGCGGCTTTCCCCTCATCACATGTCGGTGTGAGCACCGTGCTTATGATACTCCTCTTCCGCCTCCGCAAGTGGTTGTGCGCGGCAGTCTTCCCCTTCTACTTCTTCCTCTGTTGCGCCACGGTATATATCGAAGCGCATTATCTGATAGACGTTATCGGCGGCCTCGTTTCGGCAGTAGTGTTCTACTGGGTGGCGAAGAAACTTTTTGATAGGGCGCGCCAATAGAACGGTTCCCTTTGTTGCAACAGCGTTGCAACATACAGGACAAGCATCATAACCTTATAACCTTTTAACCTTAAAACCTCAAAACTTCTTTATATGAAAAAAACAATCCTCGCGCTCCTCTTTTCAGGAGCTCCCGTGCTTATGACGGCACAAACGGCTGCAGGTGGCATTTCTCCTGAAATGTTGGCGCAGATTCAGAGCAAGCAAGTGGCAACGGCTGAATTTGACAAGGCGCTTCGCAATGCGCTTTCGCAAAACAGCATTAACGAACTCGCTACGCCCCTTTACAATCCCGCGATTGGCGACACCTACTTCTCACACAAGGTGGAATCAAAGGGTATCACCGACCAGCAGTCGTCAGGTCGTTGTTGGTTGTTCACAGGTCTTAATGTGATGCGCGCAAAGGCTATTGCAAAGTTCAACCTCGGCAGTTTCCAGTTCTCACAGAGCTACCCTTTCTTCTGGGACCAGTTGGAAAAGTCAAACCTCTTCCTTCAGGCAGTGATTGACAACGCGAAGAAACCCATGGACGACAAACTCGTTGAATGGCTCTTCCAGCATCCCCTCTCGGATGGCGGTCAGTTTACCGGCGTTCAGGACATTATCAGCAAGTATGGCGTAGTTCCCGCTGACGTAATGCCCGAAAGTTTCACGGCAAACAACACGTCGCGCATGGCAAGCATTATTTCTTTGAAGCTCCGCGAATACGGTCTTGCCCTTCGTGCTGCTGTAGAAAAGGGAGCGAAGAAGGCTGAGATTGAAAAGATGAAGACCGAGCAGTTGGCTACGATTTACCACATCCTTTCGGTTTGCTTGGGTGAACCTGTCAAGGAATTTACTTGGACACGTAAGGACGCTTCGGGCAAACCCGTTGAAACGAAGAAGTACACCCCGCTTTCATTCTACCAAGAGTTTGTGGGCGTAGATTTGAAGAAGTCTTACGTCATGATTATGAACGACCCCACGCGCGAATACTATAAGACGTACACCATTGACATGGACCGCCACCAGTATGATGGCGACAACTGGACCTTTGTGAATGTTCCCATGAAGGACCTCAAGGATATGGCGATCGCTTCTATTAAGGACAGCACCATGATGTATTACTCTTGTGACGTAGGTAAGTATTTGAATCAGAAGACGGGTATCCTCAGCATGAGCAACTTTGATTACGAGTCGCTCTTCGGCACTGACTTCCCCATGACTAAGGCCGACCGTATCCGCACTTTCGCTTCTGCTTCAAGTCACGCGATGACCTTGATGGCTGTAGACCTTGACGAAAACGGCAATCCCAAGAAGTGGATGGTAGAAAACTCTTGGGGTGCTTCAAGTGGTCACCACGGCCACCTCATCATGACCGACGAATGGTTCGATGAGTACACCTTCCGCCTCGTAGTCGACAAGAAGTACGTACCTGCCAAGATTCTTGACCTCCTCAAGATGAAGCCCATCCTGCTTCCCGCTTGGGACCCCCTCTTTAAGGGCGAAGAATAATTAACTCGAATTTGTTATACATAATGTAAGAGTGAAATGTTGTTCGTAATTTCGTAGTTAGAAATCAGATTATTTCATGGTAAAAACTGCCTCCCATAACTTGTATAAGTTTAGGAATGCCTTCCCGTATACTTGGCGAATCCCGCAAATGTTTTACTCCAAAATTGAAATATACAGTTAAAACTATAACAACAATTAGGATAAAGAAATCAATGAATATCTAAGATGTAAGTTCTATAGTTTCAATGAGGAAGTGTACTTATATAGTTGTGTGGGTGTTGGAGATATTTCGATAGTTAATAGACTCCAGTTTCATTTATCTATAAAGAATATAGTTATGAAGAAATTTATCATTTCAACTTTGACGTGTCTTCTTATTTCTTGTATAGGCACGCCTAATGTAATGTTTGGACAACAATCTTTAAAGGACTCAACGACGTCTGTTTACGAAGGAGATACAATCTTAGTATGGACTAAGAAATCGCCATGGTCAGTAGAAAAACATTATGTAATTGATGGCAAACAAGAGATGTGTGTCTATATATCTGATGGTAATAGTGACACAACTATATTAGCAGATATATGTGATTTCACGATGGATAAATATAAAGAGGAATTGCGTAAAAGAAAAATTCGTGAGTTACCAATTGAAAAAGTTGATGCAGATTGTGTTTTTACATATTTTACAATAGGTGAAACTATTGAAGAAGTCACGAGACGTCGAGGAAAAAAGAAAGTTCATGTTGGTAATAGAGGATATGAAGTCTTGTTTTATAACAAATTCTCTAAAAGGAATGAATTGTTTGAATTTCGTTTTGTAGATGGGAAGCTATCATCTATAAGTAGACCTTCAACAAATACACTCCCAACCAATAATGTGTGGATGGCATTTAAGTTATTAGAGATGAAAGATGTCTTAGAAAGTCTGAAAAAAATTCGTTGAATATAATTTGTGTGCTAACTTCAATAATTATATAATGAGTGAGGGCACTCCGACGTCGGTTTGACGGGGAGTGCCCTCACGCTTTTTTAAAAGTTTATAATGTTAGAAATTTGGAGTCGCTAATCGGGAATTCGACTCATGGTCCATCTGAAATCACTGCCCTCCAAGACCATTTGCGAACGCGTCATCGCCAGGATTCTCATCGTGTCTGTGAAGGCTTGCTCCGCCTCATCAACAAGAGTACGTCCAGAAAGTATGAGGGTATCGCCGCGCTGCGACCATTGCTCGAAGTGGTGTGAAATCAGGTTTATCGATCGGGCTCGCCCGTCCTCAAGAAGCTCAACTCCGTAGTAATTTGCGGAGGAACTGTCGCCATAAACAGACCATCTCCCAATGGGAGTAATGACGCGACTGGTAGCAGTCGGTGTGCTCCTGCACCCCTGCAGTAGGAGCGCCAGAGTCATGAGGAAAAATACCTTTTTCATAAAAGATAAGTGAACGATGCGAATGTACGCCTTTCCCAATCACGCACTATAGTTTCTTGAAAAATTTTTTGCGTTTTTACATATCTTAACCAAATTGCAAATGGAATGGTTCGGAATTGCAATTCAGACTTCTCAAATTTTATGAAATGACTTTTAAAATGCCTTGAAAAAAGGGGTATATTTGACCTCTGAAAAACTATACCTATTTTCGTAAAAATTATTAGTAAGATAAAAAAAATTATTAGTAACATATTTTAAAATACATTACTAATAATTTTGACCCTGTTTAGGGTGGTTGTAACTACAACAAATTCAGCGGTTTACGAAATTGCTAAATTTTGCATTTCCGCGATGAGCGTGTCGACGTTTTCCGCGGTCGTTCCCCAGCTGGTACAGATGCGGATGGCGGTGTGTGATTCATCCACGCGTTGCCAGGGTGTGAAGAGGAATTTCTTGCTGAGGCGCTCTACGGCGTCGTTCGGCAGGATAGGGAACTGCTGGTTGGTGGGGCTTTCCATAAGGAAGGGCACGCCCAAGTCTTGCAGCGCCTTCTTGATGCGAAGTGCCTGATTCACGGCGTGGCGCGAAATGTCAAGGTAAAGGTTGTCGGTGAAGAGCGCTTCAAATTGCAGGCCGAGCAAGCGCCCCTTGGCAAGCATTCCGCCGTGTTGCTTGATGCTGTAGCGGAAGTCGCGCATCAGCGCATGGGATTTGCTCACTACCGCCTCGCCGAAAAGTGCGCCCACCTTAGTGCCACCGATGTAAAATACGTCGGCAAGGCGAGCAATGTCGGAGAGCGCGACGTCACAGGCAGGACTGGCGAGTCCGTAGCCTAAGCGCGCACCGTCGATGAATAGAGGAAGGGCGTATTTCTGACACACGTCGCTGAGCGCCTCTAATTCCGTGAGGGAATAGAGCGTTCCAAACTCCGTGGGGAAGGAGATGTAAACCATTCCGGGCTGAACGGTGTGTTCAAAACTACTATCTGCGCGGTGTTCGAGCACGAGGTTTTCTACTTGCGCTGCCGTAATCTTACCTTCGTGGGCGGGGAGGGCAAGCACCTTGTGGCCCGTGTGTTCGATTGCCCCAGTTTCGTGTACGGAAATGTGTCCCGATTCGGCGGCAACGACACCCTGATGCGGACGGAGCAGGTGGGCAATGACGGTGGTATTGGTTTGCGTGCCGCCCACGAGGAAGTGCACTTGCAAATCAGGGTTGCCGCACGCTTCTTGTATGCGTCGGCGTGCCGATTCGCAATAAAGGTCTTCGCCGTAACCAACGGTTTGCTCCATGTTGGTCTCCAGCAGGCGCTGCATCACTTTTGGGTGCGCGCCTTCGTTATAGTCGCATTGGAATTGTATCATAGGGAGGGAGGTTTAAGGATTGAGGTTGTAAGTTTTTTAGGTCAGTGCGAACCGGATGGCGCTCTCCCCCTGTTTATAGGGGGAGGGGACCGCAAAGCGGTGAGGGGGTGCAGAGCATTAGTTAGAATAACACCACTTGATGAGTTAATCGCAATAACCTTATTGTTATTGCACCCCCTCACCAGCAGAGCTGATCCCCTCCCCCTATAAACAGGGGGAGAGCGCCATCCGGAGTAGGAATCAAATGTCTTTACTCTTTTAATATATATGCCTTGATGATGCGGAAGTCGTAAAGCGGGCGGTCGTTTTCGTCGGTCTCCGCCAACTGAATCTCGTCTATGGTTTGCAACCCCTCAATGACTTCGCCAAAGATGGTGTATTGCCCGTCGAGGTGGGGACTGCCGCCCACTTCCCAGTAGGTATCTTCGTGTTCAAGGGCGAGTTCGATGGGCGGATTTGTATTGTTGCGCACGCGCTGTCGGATGCGCTCCATCATTCCTCCACCGTAGGTTTTGCCCCAAACGATGTAGAATTGCGAACCGTCGCTTTCCCACTTCGGATTCTTCTCATCCCCCTCACGCGCTGCCGCCACCATGCCGCGACGGTGGAAGTATTTGGGGTAATGTATCTCGGCGGGAAGGGTATATCCCACGGTGCCTTCGCCAAGTTTCTCTCCCGGCTTCGCATGGCGCGAGGTCGGGTCGCCCGTCTGTATCATAAATTCCCAGATGGTGCGGTGAAAGAGCAGGCTGTCGTAGAAATGTTCGCTGACGAGTTTGATGAAATTGTCGCGGTGTATCGGCGTGTCGTTGAAAAGTGCGATGGTGAAATTTCCGCTGGTGGTTTCGAAGCGCACAAGGGTTCTGCGCTCCACGGAGTCAGGTTGCGCAACGCTGTCTTGAGTAAGCACAAAACTACCTGCCCAACTTGTGAGAGGAAGGCAGGTAATAAATATAAGGAGGGTAAAGATGTGTGACTTTTTCATAGTCGGAAGTTAGGATTTAGCAGGGAGTTCTTCTGCTGGCTTAGCCGAAATACTCACGCTGAGCATCATGCCGAAGTAGAAACAGAAGATCAACATGGCTGTCCCCCCACGGCTGATGAGCGGAAGGGGTTGACCCGTAACGGGGAATAAGCCTACCGCCACCATCATATTGATAATGGCTTGCGAGGTAAGCATAAAGGCAAGTCCGATAATGAGAAAGGCGGGGAAGAGCGTTCCGCACCGCGAGGCAATACGCCAGGCTCGGAAAATCAGTACGATGTAGAAGAAGACGACGAGCGTGGCGCCCCAAATACCCAGTTCCTCAATGATGATGGCAAAGATAAAGTCGGAATACGCCTGACTGAGGTAGTCGCGCTGCACAGAATTTCCCGGCATAAGCCCTACGATGTTACACGTAGCGATGGCAATGTTTGCCGTACCCACTTGTGCATTCTCCTTCAAGTCATAGTTCTTGGGGTCGTCGTCACTACTTTCGGTAAAGGTGTCAATGCGCGATACCCATGTGTCGGCACGGTGCAGGAAGGATATATCGTCTACAAAACTCTTGGGGAGCACTTTCGTAGAAACGACTATCAGTGCCGCGAGTCCCACAAAGAAACCGATGAGTTGCCCAAATCGCTTGTAGGGTACGCGACCTATGAACATCATCAGCAGGATGACGCCGAAGAGCAAGCAGGCGGTAGAGAAGTTTTCGGAGAAGATGAGCCCGCAGATGATGGCCGTGGGAATCATGATGTATTTAAAGGCCTTGGGGGCGATACCGTCTTCGCGTTGCATGGACGAGAGAATGAGCGCTGTGTAAAGAATCAGCGAGCACTTGGCAATCTCGGAGGGCTGAAACGAAATCGGACCGATGGAGAGCCAGCGCGAACCGTCGTTGGTCGCTTCAGCAAAGAACAGCGTGACGAGCAACAGAACGAACGATACGGGTAACAGGGCCAAGGGGAAAATCTTAAAGTAGCGGCAGGGGATGCGCGACACAAGAACTACTACCACCGTGCCGGCTGCCAAGAAAGATACCTGCTTGATGAGGGGTGCGAAAAAGTCGCCCGACTTATACGCCAAACTACTCCCTGCGGAAAATACCTCTACGATAGAGATGATACACAGGAAGAAATATACCACCCAAATGGTGGGGTCGCCCTTAAAAATTTTGGTAGTAAATGCCATTTTTCAGAGAGGTAACGAGAGCGATTTTTGAGTGAATAAAAAGGGTATCTATTGTGGCAAAAATTATTAGTAATGTATTTTAAATTATGTTACTAATAATTTTTTTTAGGTTACTAATAATTTTCACTACAATAGGTATCGTTTTTCTGAGGTCGGTGTTTATTGAAATTCAGAGAGTTAGCAATTCTATGCCAACTGCTCAAAATTTGAGACAAATTGTTCGCCGCGATCCTCCATATTCTTAAAGAGGTCGAAGCTCGCACAACAGGGACTGAGTAATACTGTGTCGCCGGGTTGCGCCACACTTTGGCATGCCTTTACGCAATCTTTCATCGAGTGGGTGTCGAGGATGGTGATGCCAAAGTTGCCAAAGAAGTCGTGCAACTTAGAATTGTCTGCGCCGAGGAAGACAAGCGCACGGCATTTCTCTTTCACAATATCCGTGAGCTGACTGTAGTCGTTGCCCTTGTCCTTGCCGCCAATAATCAATACTACGGGCGTCTCCATACTGTCAAGTGCGCAGTAGCAAGCATCTACGTTTGTGGCCTTCGAGTCGTTGATGTAGGTCACGCCGTTATTTATGCCCACCTTCTGCAGGCGGTGTTCTACGCCGGGGAAGGTGGCGAGCGACGCTCTGAGTGCTTCGTCTGAAACTCCGGCAGCAAGACATGCTTGTGCGGCAGCAATCATGTTGCGCATGTTATGCTTGCCCTGCAGGGAGAGTTCGGCGGCGGGCATTGAGAAGGGGCGGGGAGACTTTATCGTGAAGTTTCCATCCTGGATGTATCCTGAAAGTTCCGTTCCCTCAGCGCAAGTTCCGCTTGCTACTTCGTGGAAGGCGCAAATCTGACATGCGGGTTGGCGCTTCTCCAATTCGGTGGCAATAAATTCGTCGCCCGTCCAATAGACAAAGGTGTCGTCGGCAGTTTGGTTCTGCAAAATGCGCATCTTTGAGTCTACATAATTCTGCATGCAGAAGTCGTAGCGGTCAAGATGGTCGGGCGTGATGTTGAGCAGTACGGCAATGTTGGCGCGGAAAGCATACATGTTGTCCAACTGGAAGGAAGAGAGTTCGATGACATACCAATCCTTGTCTTCCTGTGCCACCTGCAGCGCAAGGCTGTGCCCAATGTTTCCCGCAAGACCGACATTCATTCCCGCCTCACGCATAATATGATAAATGAGTGAGGTGGTTGTAGTTTTTCCGTTCGAACCCGTGATGCAAAGCATTTTTGCCGTGGTATAGCGGGATGCAAATTCAATTTCTGAAATGATAGGGATGCCCGCCTCTATGATTTTCTTCACCATCGGAGCGGTGTCAGGGATTCCGGGACTCTTGATGACTTCTGTAGCGTCAAGGATTTGCGCTTCGGTGTGCTTGCCTTCTTCCCAACTGAGGTTGTGGGCGTCGAGCATGGCTTTATAATTGTCCTTGATGCTTCCCATGTCGGAAACAAATACATCGTATCCCTTTTGTTGCGCAAGGATGGCTGCGCCCACGCCGCTTTCGGCGGCGCCAAGTATAGCAATTTTCATTTGTGACTGAAAGTGAATGCGCGTTACAAGATATTTTTTCTTTGACAGAAGAACATAAGAACAAATTATGAAACAGATGTTCTTTTGTTCTTAGGTCTAAACTATCTAATCTTCAATGTAATGATTGTAAGTGCCGCAAGCAGGATGGTCGTAATCCAGAAGCGCACCGTGATTTTGGCTTCGTGCCAAGAACCCTTGGGCCAGTTGCCAAAGACATACTTACAACCCGGCACAAGTTGTTCGGGAAGCGTACGGAAGGCATCGTGAATCGGCGTGCGCTTAAAAAGGCGCTGCATTCTGCCTTTGCGCTTGCCCCATTTGAAGTATTGAACTTGAAGGATGACACTTAAGTTTTCAGCCAAGAATACCCCGCAGAGGATGGGGAGCAACAATTCCTTGTGGATGATTACGGCAATCACGGCGATGATACCGCCAATGGTGAGCGAACCTGTATCGCCCATGAAAATCTGTGCGGGATAAGCATTGTACCAAAGGAAACCGATGAGCGCCCCTACCATAGCGCAGATAAAGACTACGAGTTCCTGCGTTCGGGGTAGGTACATGATGTTGAGGTAACTTGCAAACTCCAAGTGGCTCGAGACGTAGGCGAGTATCCCAAGGGCAATGCAGATGATTGCCGAGTTGCCCGCTGCCATCCCGTCCATGCCGTCGTTGAGGTTTGCCCCATTTGACACGGCGGTAATGACAAACACGGTCATCAGTACGAAAAGCGCCCAACCGGCTACGCCCTTGTATTTTCCGCACCACTCCATGAGGTCGGAGTAATTAAGGTTGTTGTTTTTCACAAAGGGAATGGTGGTTTGCGGAGACTTCACCGCCTCGCTCTTATGCACAATCTCAACCCTCTCAGGCGTTTGTTGCTTCGTAACATTTTCGTGCATCACTACTCCAGGGTTGAGGTAAAGCGTAAGTCCCACGTAGAGTCCAAGGCTTACCTGCGCAATGACTTTGTATTTCCCAGGGAGGCCTTCCTTAGTCTTCTTCATTTTAATCCAGTCGTCAAGGAAGCCTACAATGCCCAGCCACACCGTAGTGACCAGCATGAGTTGCATGTAAACATTGCCGAGGCGCCCTAAGAGTAAGCACGGCACGAGAATGGCTACGATGATGATGACGCCGCCCATGGTGGGAACGCCAATCTTCTTTACGCCAAACGGGTCGATAGAAGCATCGCGTTGCGCCTCACTATAATGGTGGCGCTTCATCCAGCGAATGAAGTATTGGCCGAACCAAGCAGAGATGATGAGTGCTAAAATCAGTGCCAGTAGTGAGCGGAAAGATATGTATGACCACATCCCAGAACCGGGAATACCAAATTGGTCGAGTGAGCGGAAGAGATAGTAGAGCATTTGTGTGTTAGGTTGTGAGGAAGGTTATGAGAAAGCCGCGCGCACTTCTTCGTGGTCGTCGAAGTGGTGCTTCACGCCCTTGATGTCTTGGTAAGGTTCGTGTCCCTTACCCGCAACGAGGATGACATCGCCCGGTTGCGCCATCATGACTGCTGCGCGGATGGCTTCGCGGCGGTCGGTAATGGCGATAGTACGTGTGCGCTGCTCAGCGTCAAGCCCTGCGAGCATGTCGTTGATAATTGCCTCGGGTTCTTCAAAGCGGGGATTGTCGCTCGTAATAATCACGCGGTCGGAGAGTGACGCCGCCTCTTTCGCCATAAGCGGACGCTTGCCCTTGTCACGGTTGCCACCCGCTCCGCAAACGGTAATCACCTGCGCTTTATTCTTCACGATGTCGCGAATAGAGGTGAGCACGTTTTGAAGTGCGTCGGGCGTATGGGCATAGTCAATGATGGCATTCACACCTCGGGGAGAACGGATGGTTTCAAAGCGACCATTGACGGGCGCTAATTCCGACATCACGCGAAGCACCTCCTGAGGTTCGTTGCCCAACATTACCGCTGCGCCATATACGGCAAGCAGATTGCTGACATTGAAGCGGCCCACGAAGCGTACGCTCACCTCCTGTCCGTTAATGTCGAGCAGCATGCCCTCAATGCTTTCCTCGAGGATGCGCCCCTTAAAGTCGGCTGCCGTACGGGTAGAATAACTGCGCAGGGTGGCTTTGCAGTTTTGAAGCATCACGCTGCCGTTTTTATCATCCGCATTCGTAATGGCAAAAGCCTGCTTGGGAAGGTTGTCAAAGAATGCCTTTTTGGCATCGCGGTAAGCGTCAAACGTCTTATGATAATCGAGGTGGTCGCGGGTGAGATTGGTAAACAAAGCTCCCGCAAAGGTGAGTCCGCCTATGCGCTTTTGCTGAATGGCATGCGAAGAGCATTCCATAAAGGCGTAGGTGCATCCCTGGGCTACCATCTCGGCGAGCAACTGGTTGAGCGTAATGGCGTCGGGCGTAGTGCATTCCGTAGGGTAGGGCGTGCCGTCGATGTAGTTACACACCGTAGAGCAAAGGCCGCACTTGTGGCCAAACTTGCGGAACATCTCGTAGAGCACCGTAGCGATGGTGGTCTTTCCGTTCGTGCCCGTCACGCCCACGAGTTTGAGTTTCGACGTGGGGTCGCCATAGAATTGTGTGGCCACCTTGCCCACGGCGTCTTCCGTGTCAGTCACGCGCACGAAGGTTACTCCCGCGGGCACTTCTGCGGGAATGGGTTCGCACACGAGCACAGCTGTTGCTCCCTGGGCTATGGCTTTATCTATAAAGGTATGACCATCTACCTGCGTACCCTTAACGGCGATAAACAGATGACCTTCGGCAACGCGCCGACTGTCGATATTTACCCCCGCAATGGGGATGTTGAGGTCACCGCGTGACTCTTCGACGGTGACTTTCGTGAGAATGTCCTTGAGCAACATAGGAGTTTAGAATGATGCTTAGATTTGGTAGCCTGAGAAACACTGTTTGCAGGGCAAAAACGGGGTTTGCGAATGGGCAAAACTGAGTTCTCAAAAACTATATCTATTGTAGTAAAAATTATTAGTAACCTAAAAAAAATTATTAGTAAGATAATTTAAAATATGTTACTAATAATTTTGGGTAGGTCTAACGCGCTGATAATTAGGTTGTTCTGAGGTATTAAAGATTGTCTCAATTTTTCGCTAAGCAGCGACAGGCTCAACGGGTGGTTGCACCTTGGGTTTCTTCTTCGGCGCCTTAGGTTTTGGGGATAACGTCAGCGTGATCGTATCACCGGGAGTGAGCGTTGTGCCCGCCTGCTTGCTTTGCTTTACAACGACGCCTACGCCCCGAACTTCGACATGCATGCCCGCGCTCTCCAAACGGTAAAGCGCATCGCGCAGACCGTAGCCCACGACGTTGGGGATGGAGTCCTTGAGTTCCTCAGAGGGCGAAAGCGAAATGGTGTGTGTGACAGAGTCGGGCGCTCCCCAAACGGTTTCTGCGGCATACTCGTTGAAGTGTGCTTGATGGGTGACGCCAACCTGCTTCAACACCTGTCTGCCCGCCTCAATATCTCCCGCTTTCACCTGGGGGTGGAAGGGATTTATCGTGTCGCGAGCGCTTGAGAACTCTGACTGGTGCGCCTTTGCCATGATGCTTTCAGCTACCTTACTGAAGACGGGGCCGCACATACCGCCACCTGATGCCGTGCCACTCTTGCGGATGCAGACGATGCAGGCGTAGCGCGGTTTCTGAGAGGGGAAGTATCCGGCAAATGAGATGAGGTATTCTTGCGACTTACCTGCGCGTGTCCAAATCTGAGCCGTCCCCGTTTTTCCGGATACGTCAAACATCTTTGAACCAGCGCGACGTCCGAGTCCCGTGTGTACCACTTCGTAAAGGCAGTGTTGAATCATCTTGATGGCCTCGGGGCGCGCCATTTGCTCGCGCAAGACTTCGTTGGGAAATTCCTTAACAATCTTTCCGTCACGCAAGAGCGCCTTGACAAGGCGCGGGCGGAAGAGTTTGCCGTTGTTGGCCACGCCAGCGTAGAAGTTCACCGTAGAAATTGGGGGTACCTGCGTTTCATAACCGATACTCATCCAGGGGAGTGCCGTCTTCGACCAATTAGCCTTGGTCGGGCGGCGGATGTAAGGTTTGTGATAGTGGTCGAGCGGGATTTTCAAGTCCTCAGCTATGCCTATGCGGTAAAGACCATCCACAAAGCGGGCAGGATCATCCTTATAAGCGTTGTCAATAATAACGCTCACCCCAATGTTTGAAGAATATTTGATAATGTCAGTCGTGTTGATGAGGCCGTAACCGATGCCGCCACGCCAGTTGTGGTCGCGCATCACACGGCGATACATGGGGTAGAGTCCACGTCCCACGTCCACCTTGCTGTTTAAGTCCATCAACCCATCGTCCATAGCTACGAGGAAAGACATGGGTTTGAACACTGACCCCGGTTCGTACATGTTGCCCACGGCGAGGGGTTGATTTTCTGAAAAACTATTGTCGGGGTTGCGTGAAAGACTGGTCATCGCCTTGATGTCGCCAGTGGCGGTTTCTAAAACGATAACTACGCCCTCTTGTGTCTGCCCGTTGCTGGTTTTCACAAGATGCTCCAACTGGTCGCGCAAGACTCTTTCGCAAATATCCTGGATGTCTACGTCAATCGTAGTCATTACGTCGTAGCCATCAATAGCGGGGACGTCAACAACGCGCACCAAGTGTTTCATCAGCTTCTGCGTGTGATAACTTCCCGACTTCCCCGCCAAAAGAGAGTCGCACGAAAGTTCAAGGCCATAACGTGCGCAACTGTCGAAGCGCCCAACCGTGCGGCGCGCCAAGGCACCAAAGGGATTTTTGCGCACAGGGATGGTGTCAACATAGAAACCGCTGATGCCCGTAGAGCGACGTAAGAAGGGCAACGACTTCATGTCTTTATACTGCACGTAGGTCACGCGCTGATTACGCTTCTTATTTTTGCGCTTCTTTGCGGCCTCGGGTTTCAAAACTGCTGCCGTGTAAAGCGGCCAACTATGCGAGCGGCGCTCTTGTCCCTTCAACAAATGCTTACGTACATTTTCAGCGTCAACATCTGGGAAAATGTCTGCCATACCCCAGCAGATGCTGTCCAGATTTTGGAGAAAGAGCGAGTCGCGCAACTTCAAGTCCTTAGCCGCTCTCGCACTGTCTTTCTCCCAAGTGCCGAAGTCCATATACATTAAGAATTCGGGAATCGATGCCGCCAATACTTCTCCGTTAGATGCCAAGAGATTGCCACGCGTAGGCTTGAGTTCGAGATTTACACGCTCGCGCTGCTTCGCAACTTCTCTCCAATATTCGCTTTTGACCGTCATCGTGTAGAAGGCCTTACCAAGAATGGCAAACCCCAATACTACAAAAATCCATTTGATGAATGTGTAGCGTCCCTTTATTTTATCTTTCGGAAATTCCATCTCTGACAATCTTAAAATTTGGAGTAGTGCCGGCGCGCAGCGTCGTATCTTTTAGGTGTTGCTCTATAATGCTGGCCCGCGAGTTCTTGCGCAGTTCGCTTGAAGTAGTCAGCAGTTTGTAGCGAATATCAATAAGTTGCTCATTGAGTTGCTTGGTCTCAATCTGCTCTTGCTGACAGAAGTATCGGTTACTTACGTATGCCACGGTGAGTATGGTGACAAAGACTATATAAAGGAAATTCTGACGGAACCAACCTCCCGCCAGAATGTCGCCGGCAAGGATTGCTGCTAACGATACGTCATCGCTACCGGTGAACTCGTTAAACAATTTCTCCTTGTCTTGCTTTTTGACCTTCACCTCTTCCTCAAGTGCGGCCTGCTCTATTTCTTCATTCACCTCCTGGGGTGGGGTGATGGTTTGGTCTTTCATATCGTTTTTTAGTTGATGCGTTTGTATGGGGGTGTGGTTGCGTAGTCATCAGGTCTGTGCTTGACAGGAATATCCCTACGCTCCTCGCTTTTTTGATTAGAGTTTTTCTGCCACCCTCAACTTCGCACTGCGACTTCTCGGGTTCTGCTCCTGCTCCTCGTTAGAGGGGATGATTACTTTGTTAGAGAGTGGGCGGATGGGGGCAGTGCGGTTGCCAAAGAAGTCTTGCTCTACCTTTCCCTCAATATTCCCGCTGCGCATAAAGTTCTTTACCATGCGGTCTTCAAGGGAATGGTAGGTCATAATAACGAGTCGCCCGCCGGGTTTCAGCGCATGCAACGCACTTTCAAGCATTTCCTGAAGCGCATCCATCTCATGATTGACCTCAATGCGGAGCGCCTGAAAAACTTTTGCCAAGTCCTTTTTCTCACGGTCGCGTCCCATGAGCGGCTTAACGATGTCGAGCAAATCTTGTATCATGACAATCGTCTGCTGTGCTCGTGCCTTCACAATGACACTCGCTAACTTGCGCGCATTCTTCAATTCGCCAAAAAGGAAAAAGATGTTTGCCAACTGTTCCTCGGAATATTTGTTGACCACGTCTGCCGCCGTCATGCCGCCACGCCCATTCATACGCATATCAAGTGGGGCGTCAAAGCGGAAAGAGAACCCGCGCTCTTCGGCATCAAAATGGTGACTGCTCACCCCTAAGTCTGCCAACAACGCATCTACGCCCTCTACGTCGTAATAACGCATCCAGTTTTTGAGGTAACGGAAATTGCTTCTTACAAAAGTGAAGCGCTCGTCTTCAGCAGGTATATTTTGCTCGGCATCGGCATCCTGATCGAAGCCGAAGAGGTGACCTTCTTCCGACAAGTGCTTAAGGATTTCTTTGCTGTGTCCGCCACCGCCGAAAGTGACATCAACGTACGTGCCGTCTGGACGAAGATTCATCGCATCCAGACACTCTGACAACATCACGGGAACGTGATAACAATCTATTTTCTTTGGCTCTTTCATTTGGAGTGTAAAGTTAGCGCTTTTCACTGACTTTTAGAAGTGTCCGTGCAATATTTTTTTAGAAATATTTTCAGCGCAATTCTTTTACTTGATGAAGCGCTTGGGGCAGGCGGTTTCGGGGTGCGGAATGAGGGTTCAGAAACCCAGTCTAACTCCCCTTGAAAACGATGTCGGAATGCCTTAAAAATAATCGGGAGATGTTTTAAAATAATCGGGAGTTATTTCGAAATATGTGCCGAATAATTTTTCGCGTGTGGCAATAGTTTTTAACTTTGCAAGCAGGTTGGCTGCATAGAGTAAAAATACTACGCATTCGGTTGCTGAAAACTCACCCGATGGGCTTTGCGCCAGCATTAAAGAATGATTTACTTTCTCTCACAATGCAAGACGAAAATAAATTTTTAGAACTCGGCGAGCGCCCCGTGGGGAGTCTGCTCATGCAGTACGCCATCCCCGCGATTATCGCCATGACGGCCTCGTCGCTCTACCACATTATCGACGCCATCTTTATTGGGCAAGGTGTTGGTGAAGAGGCAATTATGGGACTTGCGCTTACAGGGCCCATTATGTCCCTCACCGCAGCGTTTGGCGCTATGGTGGGCGTGGGCGGTTCTACACTTATGTCCGTAAAGCTCGGACAGAAGGACTACGATACGGCGCGGGACATCCTCGGCAACGTGGTCATTATGAATGTCATTATGGGTGCGTTGCTCGGAGTCGTACTTCTTTTGGTCATCGACCCCATCCTGCGTTTCTTTGGTGCTAGCGATTTTACCATCGGTCCGGCTCGCGACTTCATGACCGTGATTCTTGCGGGTAATATCGTGACGCATCTTTATCTTGGTCTCAACTCCTTGCTCCGTTCTACCAACCGCCCGAAACAAGCTATGTATGCCACCTTCGGAACGGTAGCTCTCAACTGTCTCTTGGCGCCCTTGTTTATCTTTGTCTTCAAATGGGGCATCTCAGGTGCCGCAGCGGCAACGATTCTCTCTCAGGTAATTATGCTGGTGTGGGAGTTGCAACTGTTTGTGTCAAAAGATTCCCCCATCCGCTTAGACATAAAGCGCATTCGCATTAAGAAAAAGATTTTGAAGGAGTCGCTGACGATTGGTGCGCCCAACTTCCTGATCAATCTTTGTGCCTGTACGGTGGCCATCTTCGTAACGCGCTCGATGACCACTTACGGCGGCGACATTGCCGTAGGCGCATTTGGGGTGGTAAACCGCTTGGCGCTCTTTGTGGTAATGGTAGTGATTGGTTTGAACCAGGGGATGCAACCCATTGCCGGTTATAATTTCGGCGCGCGTAAGTTTGACCGCATCATGCGCGTCTTGAAACTCTCAATCATTGTGGCAACGGGGATTACCACTACTGGATTTGTCATCGGCACCTTCTTTGCAGAGTTCTGCGTTACCCCATTTGCAAAAGACTCTCCCGAACTCATCGCAGCAGCCGCTCACGGATTGCGCATACAAGTGATGTGCTTCCCCCTCATAGGTTTCCAAATCGTATCAACAGCCTTTTTCCAAAGCATCGGTTATGCCGGCAAGAGCATCTTCCTTTCGCTCACGCGCCAAATGCTCTTCCTGCTTCCTGCCATACTGATTATCCCCATGTTCTTAGAAAATAAAGTGGATGGAGTATGGTACGCCATGCCCTTCTCCGACGCCATGGCCACCATAGTTTCAGTCGTGATGCTTTGGTATCAGATGAAGGCGTTTAAGGCGCTGCAATCCGTTAATAACTAATGCAGGAACCAGTTCATTGTTCGGTTCGTCGCGATACCATCGCGACGTCTATTACCTCCCCGTTTCTCGTTGCCCTTTAATCTACTCCCCCTTATGCACAACTTCTTCAACTCCGACGGTACGCCCGTTGAAATTCAGTCATTTTCGGAACTTACTGCTGCTCCCTTGATTATCAATATTGGTCGCCAGTTGGGTAGCGGTGGCCGCGAGGTGGGTAAAGAACTTGCCCGCCGCTTTGGCATGGACTATTACGACAAAGAATTGCTTGATATTGCTGCGCGCGAAAGCGGATTCTGTACGGAGGTGTTTGAGCGCAGTGATGAGCACAAGGGGTTCTTCCAGTCGCTCTTCGAATCGGTGGTTCCAGTCATCGGACACACTACGGGCTTCTACCAAAACCAACTCTCCGACGAGTCGCTCTTTCGCATTCAGGCTGAGGCGATTCGCAAGGCGGCGCGACAGATGAAGGGGGGCGTATTCATCGGTCGTTGCGCCGATTATGTGTTGCGCGACTACCCCAACTGTCTTAATATTTTCATCTCAGCCAATGAGGCAGACCGCATTGCCCGAATTATGAGCCACCATAAGGTGGATGAGCGCGAGGCGAAGCGCTTGATGAACAACGGCGACAGCACGCGCGAGACGTATTATAACTTCTACTCCTCCTCACGTTGGGGCGAGGCGAAAACCTATGACCTTTGCGTTAATTCTTCGGTACTCGGAATTTCAAAAACCATCGATTTCATCGAGGAATTTGCCCGTTTGCGCATGGCGGAGTCGGCAGAAAAATAAGGGGGTGCTATCTCCCTCCGCAGGGGATGAAAAATGAGCGAGCGAAGATGTATAAAGCATCTTCGCTCGCTCACTTTTGTATAAACATTCGTTCATTTATACATTTCGAAAACCGTGTTTTGCGCGCTTTAAAACCAGCTGATAATTAGCGGGTTAAAGGTGGGTAAAATTATTAGTAACCTTTTTTAAAATATGTTACTAATAATTTTTTTTAGGTTACTAATAATTTTTACGAAAAGTAATGTAATTTTTAGCACCTGTATATGGCGCATTGCGCGGTGTATAAATATGCAAAAAATGGCGCAGTTGTGCGCTCCGTTTTAGAACTTATAGCCCACGGTGAATTGCACATTGTGGCGGTCGAGGTCTACGCGCGCTGCCTGCAGGCGGTTGGTGGTGCTCACTCCGCCTTCGGGGAGGTGGAAGGCATAGACATCTGCCGTCTGCACCTGGTATTGATACGACATATCGGCATACCACTTGCCCGAGCGGTAACCTACGCCTGCCGTAAGGCGTTGCAGTTCGCCCAGATTGACGTAGTCCGTGTTCGTAGAATAGTAATAGTTGCTGCTGTCTAAGAACTGGTTGAGGTAGGCGTGCTTTTTAAAGGGCGAACTCTGATAGTTGTAACCCGCGCGTGCGTAGAGTCCGTCAATAAGTCGGAGTTCGGCACCCACGCGAAGCGTGTGTACGCCCTGAAGGCAGCGGTCGGCCTCATGTTTTAAGGCATAGTCCTTGTAAAGTCCGTCGTCGTAGGTGACGCGCATAGAACTGGCGTCGTAGTATTCGTATTCAGCGCCGTAGGCAAGGAAGTTGCCCACCGTGCCCCCCATCGAAACGTTGAAGCGCCAGGGGGTGCGCATTTCGTAATGGTTGTATACGCCATCGCTCTGGGCGGAGTAGTCGTGCGCTCCGTTGGCGTAGGGCGTTTCCATATAGAGGTCTGACGTAGTTTCGATTTCGTAATAAGTAGGCATGTGGATGCTCAACCCAACTCTGAAGGGGCTCTCCTCAACGGGGCGGAAGATGACGCCTAATGCACCGCTGTAGCCCTCGCCCTCGGTGCGCTCATCGTTAAGGTAGAAATATTCGTGCAGACTATTGTCCGTGGGGTCGATAAGCATCTCAGAATAGTCTGTGTAACTCTTCTGGTTGATGAAGTGATAGGATGCCGTGATGCCCACATAGAGGCGGTCGTTGATATTTGCTGCCACGTTGAAATCAAGGTCGTGCGTGCCGCCCCACTGTACGCGACGGTAGGTGTAACTTTCGGCGTCCGAGGGTTCATATCCGTCAAGGTAGCCCTCGCTGTCGTAGGTGGGGTAGATGAGTTGGGTGTCATAGCCCATGTTGGTGAAGGGCGTGGTGAGTTCTCTATCCTTGTTGTTTCCCAAATCAAGCCAGCCGCCCGAATAAGCGAGGTCCATCATCTGCCACGACTGGGAGAGTCCGCCCGTGGCGAAGTTTTGCACATTGATGTGGTTCTTGAAGTTGCGACTCTTCTGGTAATTTACACCGAAGTTCATGAAGCGCAGACCGTCAAAGTCATTGCCCAAATTCATAGTATATACAAACCCAATTTGGTCGAACGAGCCGCGCGTGCGTCCGATGCCGTTAAACTCTTCAGCATGCGGTTGCGCCGTCAGACTTGCCGTAGCTGCTAAATCACTGCGGCGGTAAAGCCCAATCCCCGCAGGGTTGGTGCCCATTACCGAAATGTCGGCACCCAAAGCGCCCATCGCACCACCCATTCCCACGAAGCGCGCCGTGCCATTAAGGTCCGTCGCCGTGAATGACTCCATGCGATAAATGTCTTGCGCTGCAAGGGGAGCAGCGAGAAGGAGTAGGGGGAATAATATGCGTTTCATAGTGTTAAGAATATACGATTGGAATGTCTGTTGTATTGCACTGCTGTGTGGCGCTCTCCGCCTGTTTATAGGTGGAGAGAACCATGATGTGGTGAGGGGGAAGCGTTAGATAAGAAGAAAGTTATCTTCTTCTTCCTCCCGAACTGCCCCCGCCCATAGAGCGTTGCGACCTGCTACCACCGCCGCCCATCACGCGTTGTGGGCGCTCCGTTCTACTGGGAGACATTGTAGAATTTGAAGGTTTGCGGTTGCCACGGTCGTTAGAGATGGAGTTGCGATTCGTAGAGGAGTTGTTGCGATTGACCGAGGCGTTATTACGGCCTTGATTGGGGCGCTGTCCTACAGATGGGCGGTTGGCAGACGGACGTGTGCCGCGCTCTGTGCTGGGGCGGTAGCCGCGGTTGCTTGCTGAGGGGCGGCGGTGCTCCGTGCGCGAGGGGTAATAATGATGATGACCTCCGTGAGAGGGATACCACGCATGGTGATAACCGGGGTGATAAATGGGGTGGTAATGTCCGTGCCATCCCCACCAAGGGTCGTAGCACGCGGAATGCCAATAGTAGGGCGTTCCCCACCACCACGAAGAGTGCCAACCGTAATAGTTGTGCCACCCGAAATCATACCAACTGTAGGGGCGGTAAAAGGCATACCATGGGTCGGTGTAGACGTCGATATAATCCGTGTAGTAAGGACTGCTCACCACGGTAATGCCCGGTGCGTGAAAGCGCACAATGCGGTTGGTGAGTGAGACCGCTTCGTCTGCGGGTTCGGGGTACGCGTCGGCTTCTTTATGCGTCGCGTCGCCACGTCGGTTATAGGCGTCGATGTCTATGTCGCTATTGCGCCCCTCTGCCCAACCGTCGTATTCCACAGCGTCATACTGCTCTGCCTGCACCTTCTTGGTCTTCTTCTTTGTGGGCACAAAGTAAAGGTCGTCTTGCGCAAGCGTGTTGACAGCACTGCCTATGATGAAGGCAAGTAGTAAAAATAGTTGCTTGTTCATAATCGTGTCTTGTTTATTGAAAATGAGAGGGTGGAGGGTTGTGATGCGAATCAGTCGGTCTGTCATCAGCCTTACTTAATCAGTAAACTGCGCCCTCACAATATATTTGTAAAGCAAAAATACACATATTTTTTCTACCCCACATAAAGTAACTCCGTTTTTAGGTATTTTTAAGAAATGAGCGTGCGGTGTTTCAAGAAATTTATCTGATGTTTAAAGCGCTGATAGTAAGGTGTTTGCAAAGGCGGTTTTTGGGTTAAAAATTATTAGTAACCTCGTGAAAATTACATTACTAATAATTTAAATTAGGTTACTAATAATTTTTTTTATGTTACTAATAATTTTCAGGGTGTTTTTGAGGGGTAAAAATCAGTTGGAAATGGGGTGAGAAGAATGCTATTTTGAGTAAAAAAATGACGGTTTCATCGGTGTTTTTCGGCAGTTTTTTGTGCGAAGTTAGTGGTGTGCTTTGTGTGGTCGGACGCTCGGACGACGCAAAATGGTGTGGTTTTTCTAAAGAGTTTTTGCCGCAGTGCTGTCTTGCAGTTTGTGGTGTTTAGCTGATACTTTCTTGTTTGCAAACTCCATGTAGCAAATCGGGGGGGGTAAATCGCCGTCGGAAAACTTGACTTTTCTTTGAATTTTTCTTGCTCATTATATAAATAAGGTGTACCTTTGCAAGGTAACCCGTATGAGTTGTTTCAAAATAGTCGGATTTTTACAACGATTTGGTACTGAGGAATTTTTATCAGGAGGTTTTTCTGCCCCTTCGGTATTGTTGTTAACATATTGAAACACTTTAAGTTACACACCCTTGCAAGAGGGTGAATTGTATCTATAAATCGCTTATCTTTAGTGGAGAAACTCTGTCCTTGCGTTAAGGCAAGGCTCTTTTTCGTGCCTGTATCTGTACTGTCGTAAGGGCGGTGCGGATGTTGAAACTATTTGGAAATGACAAAAATAGCAATTCTTCTCGCTTCCTTACTGAGCGTGGTCATCACATACCTGTTGATTCCGCAGCTGGTGAAGTTTTCTTACAAGAAGCGCCTGTTTGATAAAATCGACGAACGCAAGGTGCACAAGGTGGTAGTGTCGCGCCTCGGCGGCGTAGCTTTTGCGCCCGCCATCATTATGGGTGTGGCGCTGGCTTATGGGGTAAGTATGATTGCGGCAGACAAAGCGCTTGCAATGCAATTCCAAGCGGGTGCTTTTGAACTCGTGCTCTTCATCGCCGCCCTGCTGATGATTTATTTCGGGGGTATGACCGATGATATCTTAGACTCGGGTTATAAACTGAAATTCCTCGTGCAATTTCTTGGGGCGACCTGCTTGGCAGTTGCAGGGGTGTCGATGGATAATTTCTACGGACTTTTCGGACTTACAGAAATCCCTGCGTGGTTTGGTGTCCCCCTGAGTATTACGGCTACCGTGTTTGTGGTGAATGCTATGAACCTTATTGATGGCATTGACGGGTTGGCTGCGGGGCTTGGTATCATCGGATTTTTCTTCTTCGGGTGCCTGTTTTTTAGTCTCGGCGAGTACCTAAATGCTGTCTTGGCATTTACCTCGTTAGGGGCGGTGCTGACCTTCTTCTTCTTTAATGTTTACGGCAGTGTGGAGCGTCGCCGAAAAATTTTTATGGGCGATTGCGGGTCTCAAACAATCGGACTTCTGCTTGCCTATTTTGCTATTAGCTTTTCAATGAATAGAACGCCCGATGTGATGGCCTCTGTAAATGGAACTGAAACGGGTGCCTTGACCGACGTGTTGCAGTCTACCCCTCTTGTCGTGGCGTTTTCAATAATTATGGTTCCCGTGTTGGATACCTTCCGTGTGTTTGGAAACCGCATTCGTGCTCACAAGAATCCCTTTAAGCCAGACCGTACGCACATCCATCACCGCTTTATAGACCTCGGTTTGAGTCATCGAGCAACCCTCGTGGTTATCTTGATGTTGGCGGCGTTCTTCGTACTTCTGAACCTACTTTTGTTAGACCTCTTAGACATCAACCTCCTCTTCTGTCTTGACCTGCTCCTTTGGACTGGCATGCACGTATGGATTTCTGCGTGCATCGGTGGACGGGCGAGAAAGAAGAGTGCTTAGTGTGATATTTTGAATTGTAATAAATTGAAAATTAAATAATAATTGATATGGCAATTTTCTCATTTGTTAGAAAAAAGCTCTTCCCCAAGCGCTACTTGAATCCTATGTTGATTTTGGCAATAGATGTGGTGTGCTCGGTAGTTGCTTCAATCGCCACGCTGTTGGTTTTTGTGTTGATGGGCAAGTGGTATCCCATGTGGTATTTCTCTTTGTGGTGGCTCGGTGTGTCGTTTGTGTTGTCGCTTATTTGCTTCCGCTTATGGACTACGTATCGCACCATCATTCGTCACTCCTCGTTGCGCGACTTTACGCGTTTGTTGGGCGCAGCTCTCGTAAAATCGGTAGCCCTGGTGCTTATCGTTGGTGGTGCCTTTACACTCTTGGCGATGTCGTGGCGCCTGCCTTTAGCGTTGCTGATTTTCGATCTGACGTTTACCTTCGGAGCGCTGATTGTAGTGCGCGTGTTGATGGTGGTTGTCTATGATTTCTTGAAAGTAACTCTTCCATACAACGACCAGACACTTAATGTGTTGGTTTATGGTAACGACGAAAAGGCAGTCTCTCTGGCAATGCGCTTTAAGGGTTCTTCAACCTACCGCATTAAAGGTTTTATCTGTTACGCAAAGGGTAACAAGACCTTTACGATGCAGGGATTGCATGGTAATGGATTCAGTAGTCTGGAGGATGTGAAGAATATCCATGAGAAATATGACATAGATGCTATCATCTTCCCCACGCAGCGCAGTGCTTCTGGTGAACGTGAGCGCCTGATTGTTTACGGTATGGAGGTGGGAATGAAGTTCTTCATCACTCCCCCGATGGACGAATATGGCAAGTCGAGAGATGCAGAGCGCACTGTGATTCGTGAGGTGAAGATTGAAGACCTCCTTGGTCGTGAAGAGATTAAGATCAATATGGAGGTGATTAAGGAAAACTTTGCGGGCAAGGTAGTGATGGTTACAGGTGCTGCGGGCAGTATCGGTTCCGAACTCTGCCGTCAGTTGGCCACCTTCGGCATCAAGCAACTCGTGATGTTTGACAATGCCGAAACCCCCATGCACAATGTGCGCTTGGAATTTGAAGAGCGCTTCCCTGATCTTAAATTCGTTCCCGTCATTGGTGACGTGCGCCAACCCCAGCGCCTTGACTTTGCCTTCCGCAAATATCGCCCACAGGTGGTGTTCCACGCTGCTGCCTATAAGCACGTGCCCTTGATGGAAGAAAATCCTTGTGAGGCTGTGTTAGTGAATGTGTATGGTTCGCGTAATGTGGCAGACTTCTGCTTGAAGTACGATGTAGAGAAGATGGTGATGGTCAGCACCGATAAGGCGGTGAATCCCACGAACATCATGGGATGCACAAAGCGCCTGGCAGAAATCTATGTGCAGAGTCTCGGCTTAAGCATGGAGCAAGGTAAAACGCCCGGTAAGACCAAGTTTGTCACCACCCGCTTCGGCAATGTCCTCGGTTCTAACGGTTCGGTAATTCCCCGCTTCCGCGACCAGATAGCAAAGGGCGGACCTATTACCGTAACCCACCCTGAAATCACTCGATTCTTCATGACCATCCCCGAAGCCTGCCGCCTCGTGATGGAAGCTGCAACGATGACGGATGGCAACCAGATTTTCGTCTTCGACATGGGTGAAAGTGTCAAGATTGCTGACCTCGCCAAGCGTATGATTAAACTCGCCGGTCTCGTAGAGGGTAAAGATATAAATATTGAGTACACCGGTTTGCGTCCCGGAGAAAAACTCTACGAAGAAGTACTCTCCAATGCCGAAAATACTATCCCCACCGACCACAAGCGCATCCACATCGCCAAGGTGCGTGAATACAACTACGAAGACGCCTGTGCCGCAGTGGAAAAACTCGAAAACTACAGCCGCATCGTGGAAATCCCCGAAATGGTGAAACTCATGAAGCAAGTAGTCCCCGAATTCATCTCCAAGAACTCCATCTACGAGCAGTACGATAAGAAGTAAGAGGGGATTAACAATCCCCCGTCCTCCGTCGTGTATTCACTTGAAAAGTACTTACGGTCGTGCTTCCTAAATACATACCTCATCTGCACCCCATACGGCAACTCCTCACTCCAAGTTTCTCACTCCTCACTAATTTAACTCTCCTCACTGAACTCTCCACTCTCTATTTTCAAGGTTAATCGCAAAATATGGAAACGCCTCAACTTCATCATTGCACAAAATACGATTCACTTTGCAATATTCTTGAGTCTGGTGCTTTCTGGCCTTCTTATTGTTTAGAGCAGAGTAATTTCATGCACGAATTTACGGAAGGTGCTTATGCCGTAGTCTGCTTTGCAGATTTATTGTCAGATGAAGTTAAGCGGCATTCTACAAATTTCAATTCAGACTCATATATAATAATGAATAAGGAGTGGGCATTGAAAAATGGCGTGACTCCTGTGATATATTATTATCCAGAAACTATTTCTGCTGTTGCTATTAGAAATTGGACACGCTATTGCGTTAATGAAAAAATGCCAACATCCAAAAATATAGAAGAGACTCCTGTTACAAATACGACTAATCTCATGTTTGCTTATATGAAGCAATATGAAGGAGTTTATTTTAACAATAAAAAAGGAGATTTTTCAGATGATAGACGAGTATTCTTTTTGGAGCGTGAATGGCGTTGGATCCCGTTTGTAGAGAATGGTGAAGCATATTATCTATCTAAAGAATTATTCCTTGATGAAAATATAAGGAAGGACAAGAGGAATGAACTTATCAATCATGATTATACCCTAAAGTTCTCTCCTGAAGATGTGACAAAGGTTGGTATTCCTCAGATCCAAGTTGAGGATTTCAGACAGAAATTTGGAGAAAAATACAAAGTTTTTAAACTGTAAAATAACCTTGTCAAGGCAGTTGTTCCCTACATTCTACATAACTCCTCACTACTAGTTCCTCACTCCTCACTAAAGCCCCTCCCCCGCACGGCATTCCTTACTACTCACTAGTTCCTCCTCCTCTCTCAACTTTAAACTCTAATCTCTCATCTCTCGCATTAAAATGTCTACTTCCGAAAATAACAAACGCATAGCCAAGAATACCTTGATGCTATATATCCGTATGCTCATCACGATGGTGGTGGGATTGTTTACCTCCCGAGTCGTCTTGCAGTCTCTTGGGGTGGAGGATTATGGTATATATAACATAGTAGGTGGTTTTGTTAGTTTATTCAGTTTACTTAGTGGTTCACTTTCTGCAGCGATTAGTAGGTTCTTAACTTTTGAATTAGGAAAGGGTAATATTGAAAATTTACGGAAAGTGTTTTCTTCCGCTGTGACTATTCAAATCGGACTGTCTTTTATTATTGTAATTTTAGCAGAAACTGTGGGGTTGTGGTTCTTAAATAGTAAGTTGGTCATTCCTGATGAACGCATGTTTGCTGCTCATTGTGTATATCAACTTTCTATACTAACCTTTGTGATAAGTTTAATAAGCGTACCCTATAATGCTGCAATTATAGCTCATGAAAGGATGTCGGCCTTTGCTTATATGAGCATACTTGATGTAACAGGTAAATTGTTAATCGCATACTCTTTGTTCTATGCTTCAACGGACAGATTGATATTGTATGGTATATTGGGGGCAATCTTATCTTTCCTCAATCGATTAATTTATGGTATATATTGTAAGAGGAATTTTGAGGAATGTACTTATCGTTTCTTTTTTGATTTCACATTGTTAAAACAAATGTTTGGGTTTGCTGGATGGAACTTTATTGGAGCATCTTCTGCTGTTTTGCGTGATCAAGGAGGAAATATAATTCTGAATATTTTTGGAGGTCCTGCTGTAAATGCTGCACGTGGAATTGCAATGCAAGTGAATTCTTGCGTTCATGGTTTTGTTGGAAACTTTATGGTCGCCTTAAATCCTCAAATAACAAAATCGTATGCTTCAGGTGAACATGCCTATATGATGTCGTTGATTTATAAGGGTGCACGTTTTTCTTATTACATTTTGTTATTGTTATCGCTCCCGATTATCATTAATGCAAGTTATATTCTTAATCTTTGGTTGGGGATAGTCCCAGAACATACCGTTGCTTTTGTCCAGTTGGTCTTGATTTTTGCGATGAGTGAATCTCTTGCGAATCCACTCGTAACTGCGATGCTCGCTACTGGAAAAATTCGTAACTATCAACTTGTGGTTGGTGGATTGCAAATGATGAATTTGCCATTGTCTTACATATTGTTAAGATGTGGGTATCCTTCTGAAAGTGTTTTAATCGTGGCAATCTTTATATCCGTCTGTTGTGAAATGTCGCGCTTGTATATGTTGCGTAATATGATTCAGTTGTCTATGCGCTCGTTCCTTCGCGAAGTGTATTTCAATTTGATAGGTGTTTCGTTAGTTTCAGCGGTTTTACCATTAGTACTCTTCTTTATAATGCCAACTAACTTCTTAGGTTTAGTTGTAAATTGTGTTGTTTGCCTCTTGAGTACGATATTGGTTATACTATATTTAGGATTAAAAGAAGGTGAGCGTCAAATGATATATGAAAAGGTACCCAATATGGTTCGTAAAAAGTGTAGATTATGATAAATATTACAGACCCTTCTCAATGTTGTGGTTGTACTGCGTGTGCTTCAATTTGTGCGCATCAAGCCA
>JAGBYW010000141.1 GCA_017628555.1 Bacteroidaceae bacterium
GAAATAACCGACGCAGACGAGTGTATCATTGTCGTTGACGACTACATGATAACTGGCGGCGACGGATACTCACCCACTTTCTTTCCCAATAGACGAGAAATAAATATTACGTTACCTACAACAACAGTTGCATTTTTCAATTACCTCAAGTCAATAGGAGCATTTGAAAGTAACCCAGATCGTATGAAGAAAATATTCATAGATGGCAAACCTTATCGCATGCTTGAGGAGTTTATCAACTAAAACTGTCACCCAAAAATATTCGTAAATGTCTTACGCCATTCCCATACCAACCACCAAGGGAAATCACATCGCTCCCTTTAATCACACGAAAATGCCACATACAATATCTAAAGAACAGCACCCCACACGCCCTATCCTGCTCCCCGAATGGGGAAAGGTTCGTTGCGTACAACTCACATGGCCACACGCAGATACTGATTGGGGTTACATGCTTGAGGAAGTCACTGCATGCTACCTTCAATTAGCTTATGCGATTGCCTCACGCACACACTTACTCATTGTCACCCCTCATCCTGACAGTTTGCACACATTGCTCTCAACTAAGTTTCCGAAGTTTGTTTTAGACCATATCACCATTTTTTCTTGCCCTACAAATGACACATGGGCGCGCGATCATGGCCCAATTACATGTGCCACTCACGATGGGCATTTACAAATTCTTGACTTCAAATTTAACGGATGGGGTGGCAAGTTTGAAGTCACACTTGACAACAAAATAACACAAGCGCTTACAACCGCAGGCATAGTCTCTGGTGATTATATAGACCACCTTGATTTTGAACTTGAGGGTGGAAGCATTGAGAGTGACGGTGAGGGCACATTGTTGACAACCTCAGAATGCTTGTTAAATCCCAACCGCAACCCCGAATATTCCAAAGAGGATATAGAAATAAGACTCAAGGAATGGTTTGGTTTAGATCGCATTCTTTGGTTAGACCACGGTTATCTTGCTGGAGATGATACCGACTCTCACATTGACACCCTTGCTCGACTATGTCCAAACAACACAATTGCTTACGTACAATGTACCGACCCAACAGATGAGCATTATGAAGCGTTACAGGCGATGGAATCGCAGCTACGCACTTTTACCACAGCCGAAGGAACTCCGTATAAACTAGTCCCCCTCCCCATGGCAGCGCCTGCTTATGATGAAGACGGGGAACGACTTCCCGCTACGTACGCCAATTATCTTGTCGTAAATAACGCGGTACTCTACCCCACTTATGCAACACCCAAAATTGACAAAATAGCAGCCGAACAACTAGCAAAAGCCTTTCCTGGTTATGAGTTGGTGGGCATAGACTGTACCGCACTCATTCGCCAACACGGTTCACTTCACTGCGCAACAATGCAACTCTATTAAGATCAATGTATTACACCTATTCCAATCAACATACCTCACACAACAATGAAAATAGGAATCATACAACAATCATGCACCGCAGATATTCAAGCGAATAAAGAAAAACTTGCGGCAAATATCACAGATGTGGCAACACAAGGGGCTGAGCTTGTAGTCTTACAAGAGTTACATAACAGTCTTTACTTCTGTCAAACCGAAAACACCCAGATTTGCGACCTCGCTGAACCAATCCCTGGTCCTTCTACCGAGTTTTATGGCGCTCTCGCCGCGCACTTAGGTATCGTACTTGTAACCTCGCTCTTCGAACGCCGCGCTCCAGGTTTATATCACAACACGGCTGTAGTGTTTGAGCGAGACGGTAGCATCGCTGGCACTTACCGCAAAATGCACATCCCCGATGACCCAGCATATTACGAAAAATTTTACTTTACCCCTGGTGACCTTGGGTTTCACCCCATCCAAACCAGCGTAGGTCGCCTTGGTGTGCAAGTTTGTTGGGATCAATGGTATCCAGAAGGAGCGCGACTTATGGCACTTGCTGGGGCAGAACTGCTCATCTACCCTACTGCAATCGGTTACGAATCTACTGACACATCCGAAGAGCAAGAACGACAACGTGAAGCGTGGATTACCGTTCAGCGCGGTCATGCTGTAGCTAATGGACTTCCAGTAATAGCCGTTAATCGCACAGGTTATGAGCCCGATCCCTCGGGACAAACAAATGGCATATCCTTCTGGGGTAGCAGTTTCATTGCAGGTCCCCAGGGCGAATTCCTCTATCTTGCCCCAAAGGATGAAGAGGTCAACATTGTCGTTGATGTAGATATGAATCGCTCTGAAAATGTGCGCCGTTGGTGGCCATTTCTTCGCGACCGTCGTATAGAATATTTTGCTGACCTCACAAAAAGATACAGAGACTAACGCTTACAACATACAAACTATATGTGATGGAGACAACTCAAGTTGTCTCCATTTTCATTTTTAATTTATTGCTGTCCGGTAAACTTTTTCGTCAAAAAAAGTTGAATTCCATGTTTGGAGTTCAGCTTTTCCGTTGATGTAAAATATTTTACCGGACAGCAATAAATTTGAATCAGTTGCCAACTGCTGATTCGCATTACAAATTATTTTCAATAAAATAGGTATGGTTTTATATCCATTAGTTCATGCTTCTCTAAAAATACACAAAAAGGAAACACATAGAATTAGTTGTGTTTCCTTTTATATTAAAATCTCTATTTGTTACTGCATACTTCCTCCAACGATGTCAAGAAGTTCAGCGGTAATAGCTGATTGGCGCGACTTGTTGTATTGCAACTGGAGCGAACGAAGGAGTTCGTCGGCATTGTCGGTGGCAATTTGCATGGCAACTACTCGAGCAGCGTGTTCGGAAGCTAATGAGTCGAGTAGCGCAGCAAAGAGCGAGAGGGTGATGACACGCGGAAGAAGGCGTGAGAAGATGACTTCAGAAGAGGGCTCTACGATGTAATTGCTGTCACCTTGCTCTGATTCTTGAGGAAGATTGAGGGGAAGGTACTGCTCGTAGCGCAGCACTTGATGCGCAGAACTTTGTGCATGATGATAAATCATATAGCATGCATCTATTTCCTTTGCGCCATAACGCGCCATAAGGTACTCGGCGAGTTGCTTGGTTCTGTCGTAATTGGGATGATCAAGGAATTCGCAATAACTTTCGTCAGCGGAGAATCCCATACGACGAACGGCATCAAGTCCCTTGCGACCTACAGCAAATACCTGTGCGATTTCTATGCCTTGACCACGCAACTCTGCTACCTTTGCCGTAAAACTCTTGATTGCGTTGTTATTAAAACCTCCACAGAGACTTGAGTTGGACGTGAATAATACCAATGCTACGCGGTTTACGGGGCGGGGAGTTACATAGGGTACATATTCAGAAGCGTCACTTACAAAAGCACGAAAGATGCGTCCGAGTTGCTGCTCATAGGGGCGCATCTGTTCAATGCGCTGTTGAGCATGATGAAGCTTTGAACTCGCCACCATCTTCATAGCACTCGTAATTTTACGCGTACTCTGTACCGAGGCAATTCTATTTTTTACTTCTTTAAGACTGGGCATAATATAAGGTTGTTGAGGTTATGAGGTGTTAGGTATTAGGTTGTTGGGATGATTCATCCCGAAAGGTTCTTATAACCTTATAACCTAAAACCTGCAACCTTAA
>JAGBYW010000013.1 GCA_017628555.1 Bacteroidaceae bacterium
AAATTGTTACATTTTTAAATAAAATAATATTGTTGTCAGGTAAAATTTTTGAGAAGTAACGGCCTGAAAGGCCAATAAGCATCCAGCCCAGGGCAACGCCCTGGGATTATGGACGTTTTGGTTTGCGCCCTGAAAGGGCAAAAGCATTGAAGTTCGGATTCTTATAATTGCTTTTGCCCTTTCAGGGCGCGAGTCTCGACTGCAACAACACCCAGGGCGTTGCCCTGGGCTAATGGCTTTATCCCCTTTTAGGGGAATCATGCAAACAGTGGGGATTATACTATTCAAACGAATTTATATTCATAGAGTTAGAGGTATTTACCGGACACCAATAAAAAATAAAAAGTTGAAGGTAACGTATGTGCTACCTTCAACTTTTTTGTTTGCCTGCTATGCAAGGCTATATGCTATTTGCGTGAATTACTTCTGCATCTCCCATCCGATGAGCATGCCGTCGTATGATTCGAGGAGGGTGCTGAGGGATTTAAGCGTGGAGTTGTTGGATACGGCAGAGATGGTGGTGAGGAACTTCAAGAGTTTGTCGGCGTCGTAGAGGAGACTCATCTTGTTGCCCGTCTTTGCAATCTGTGGGGTAATGGTTCCCAAACCGTTGAGGTAGGTGAGGGTGAGTTTCTTGTTTGCTACGTCGAGGGCATAAGTGCCTTGAATCACGCGTCCCTTAATCGATGCCGTATAAGTGTTGTCGGCGTTAAAGGTGAAAGTGATTTGTTCGCCAGTAAGTCCCAACTTTGTGAGCGTAGCGTTGATTTTTTCTTCAACCTTTGCGGCAGCCACTTCACCGCCAGCCTTCATCAAGAAGTTTTCAGACTCAAAAACACAGTCGGCACTGCTGTAGTGCCACGTGCCAATAATGTCTTTCTGACTTAGTGTAGTATTGCCAAGGAGCGAACCGAGTAGTTTTTCAAGTCCACTACCGAAGTCGCCATAGTTCTGCGAACCGCCCGTAGGAGTTGTGGGAACTGTTTGCTGCTGACCGCCCCAAGAAGACAGGGCTGAAGATGAAGACATGCAACCCGTAAACAAGAGGGAGGTTCCAGCGATGAATAGTGTAAGAATACTCTTTTTCATAATGTGTGTGGAGCGATGTTAGGGAGTATTACTTCTGCAACTCCATGCCGATGAGCATGCCGTCGTACGACTTGAGGAGGGCATTGAGGGATGCCACTGTAGCGTTTTTAGAAACGGCAGAGATGTTGGTTAAGAAGTTTAGGAATTTGTCGGCATCGTAGAGGAGGCTCATGGTGGTGCCGTTCTTCACAATCTGAGGAGTGATGGTGCCCACGCCGTTGAGGTAGGAGAGGGTAATCTTCTTATTTTCCAAATCCAAAGCGTAAGTGCCCTTTAAGTTGCGTCCCTTGACGTTGATCGTGAAGGTGTTGTCGGTGTTAAACGTAAATGCGAGCGCTTCGCTTGTTACGCCCACCTTCTTGAGCGCGTCGTTGATTTTCGCTTCAACCTTTGCTGTAGCCGCTTCACCGCCTGCCTTCATCAATACATTTTCTGTTTTAAATACGCAGTCTACGCCCTTGTAACGCCATGTACCCTGAACATCGTTGGCGCTGAGTGTTGAGTTGCCGAGCAGAGAACCCAAAAGACTTGAGATGCCCGAAGTAAGAGCGTCGTCTTGACTGTTGCTTGAACTGGTCGTGTTAGACTTGAATGCACCCGAAAGTTTTCCGAGCACGTCAAGCTGTGCATTTGCTACTGTTGAGAATCCAAAAAGGAGGAGGGGGAGAATAAATCTTTTCATAATCTATGGAGTTTGTGTATAATAATTTTTTGTGGATCGGGGAGTGGGAGAGAACCCACTTCATGAGTGCAAATTTAACTTAATATTTTTATAAAATATCACTCTACAGAGATTTTTCTGTCGGATTTGATTGTTGGATAGTGTTATTAAATTGG
>JAGBYW010000142.1 GCA_017628555.1 Bacteroidaceae bacterium
CTTGTAATATGCTGATAATCAGTAGGGTTAAAAGAGTGAAAATTATTAGTAACCTTTTTTAAAATATGTTACTAATAATTTTTTTTTTCTTACTAATAATTTTCAGCAGAATAGGTTTAGTTTTTTGGAGAATGGTTTTGCGGTTCTAAAAACTACTTTGCACTACACTTTCCAGAACACCTTGTTGCGGTACATCCAACGGAGGATGAGGAGCAAGACGAGGCAGTTGCCGAAGGTGAGGAAGAGGTTGTAGTAGTCGCCGAGGAAGGGTTGTAGACCGTAACTCACGGAGTGGACAACACTACGGAAGTTGATGCATTCGCCAATCATGTAAGCGGCAATGGCATTCATGCCGTACCACTTCAGCCATTCCACTCCGCGACTCCATTCTAAAACGTCGATGACGTAATAGAAGAGTGCCAGGAGCAGGTAGCAGTAACCGCCCGTGACGAGCGTCATTGAAGAAGTCCAAAGGCGCTTGTTGATGGGGAGGAAGTTGCCCCAGAGGTACCCCAATGCGAGCAGTAAAAGTCCCAATCCTACTAAGAGCAGTGTGATTTGTTGCTTTGAAAGTTCCTTGTAGCGAATGAGTTGTCCCGAAAGTGCGCCCAACATGGTGGTGGCGGCAAAGGTAAGTGTGCTCCACACCCACGTGTAAGAAGGATCGCCGCGGAAGCGTCCCAAGACGGTGGCGTCAACAAGGTTCGCAAAGTTACCCTCTTGCGTGTAGTCGCTCACGAGCATCATGGGGATGGCATAGATAATGAGTAGCGCCAGCGTTGTAAGGACTTGCATGCGCACAGAGAGCGTGAGCAGGCAGATGGCTGCGATGCCGTAGCCAAAACCTATGGCTTGGAGCGTGTTGGTATAGAGGGTGAAGCGCTCCCAATTGAAGGTGAGCAAACCGCCCTGCACTACCATCCCCAAGATGAAGAGCAAGATGACGCGCTTTAAGATTCGGCGCCAAATCCCCGCCCCTTTCACCTCCTTGCGCAAGGCAAAGGGCATCGACACTCCCGCCATAAACATGAAGAGCGGCATGACGAGGTCCCACATGCGGAGCCCGTCCCATGCGGCATGGTCAAAGTGGTAAGCCAAAGTGCTTGTCCACTCGGCGTCAGAGGCGGCGGCGAGCGAACTTACCACGGGCCCTACGAAGAGTAGGAGGAAAAGGTCGAAACCACGGAGTATGTCGAGCGAGGCAAGGCGTTTCATTGAGGGAGGTTTTGAGGTTTGAGTGGGGGAAGGGTCTTTAGGGTCTTTAAGGTCTTTAGGGACATTTTCCTTAAAACCTCATAACCTTAAAACCTTAACTTATTACATAATATATTTCAGCATGAAGACAATAGCCAGGAGTATTGTTGCCAAAGATACATTTTTTCGCTTGCCACAGAAAAGGTTGATGAGCACATAACTTATGACGCTCAACACGATACCTTCAGAGATGCTGTAAGTTGCAGGCATGAAGAGCACGCAGATGAAGGCAGGAATAGCTTCGGCATAGTCGTCGAAATTTATATCTTTTATCGCGCTGAGCATCATTACCCCAACAAGTACGAGTACAGGGGCTGTTGCTGCACCAGGAACAGCAAGGAAGAAGGGGGCAAGGAATAAGGAGAGCAGGAAGCAAATCGATGCGGTAAAGGCTGTAAGTCCTGTACGTCCGCCTACGCCTACGCCAGATGAACTTTCTACAAACGTCGTGATGGTACAGCTACCGAGTATTGCCCCTGCCGTAGTTCCAAGCGCGTCAGCCATAAATGCCTTTTTCATCTTGCCCATTTTTCCGTCCTTAATGAGTCCAGCTTTTCTGGAAACCCCTACGAGTGTGCCGATAGTGTCAAACATGTCGATGAACAAGAAGGTGAACACCACGACTGCCATTTCCTTTGTAAAGATTTGTGAGAAGTCAAACTTCATAAAGATGGGTTCAATTGACGGAGGGGTATCAACAATACCATCAAACTGAGTTACGCCGAGGGGAATGCCAATCAGCGTTGTCACGATGATACCTATGAGAAAACCTCCTTGTATCTTCCATACCAACAATACGCCAGTAATGACAATCCCAATAAGGCCGAGCAAAGCGGAACCTTCCGTGATGTTCCCTGTGGTAACAAGGGTGGACTCATGGTTGACAACGATGCCAGCATTCTGAAGTCCGAGAAATGCTAAGAACAACCCAATTCCGGCTCCGATAGCTTTTTGGATAACTTCAGGAATGGCGCGCACAATTTTTTCGCGCAGATTGCTGATGGTAAGAATTATGAAGATGAGCCCCTCAATAAACACGGCGGTCAAGGCAAACTGCCATGTGTAACCAAGGGTGATGCATACGGTGTAGGCAAAGAAGGACGACAATCCAATGCCCGGCCCCAACACGAAGGGTAGCTTCGCGTAGAATGCCATGACCATTGTGGCAAACACGGAACTGACAATGACCGTAGTGAAGAGTGCCCCCTTATCCATGCCCGTTACGCCGAGTATGTTGGGCACGAGCGCCAACATATATGCCATCGTGAGGAAGGTTGTTACCCCCGCAAGAATTTCGGTGCGTACGTTGTGTTGCTTAGGGTCAAAACCAAATAGGGGCGTGAGAAGTTTTTTCATAGTATAATAAATGTGTGTGCTTAAAAATTATTGAAGCGGTGCGGGGATTTAGAATTCCCACTTTACGGCGAGGGTGGGGATGACGTAGCAACCGTCGAAGAGGGCAAAGTTATTGGACACTTCAACTTCCGTACCGACACTGAGGTTAAAGTCCTTGTCTGCCCACTTGAAACGATTGAAGTTCAACCATAACTGAGGCTCTGCAATGAATGTATAATTGTGAGAATTGCCCGCTCCGTCCATGTGCTTCTCGCGCCAGAAGTCAGCAAAACCCGTGAATGAGAGTTTGCCGTCGAGCATGTGGAGGTACCACGTGGCGGTTAACTGAAAGTTGTGAGGGTCTTCGTTATCGCTGATGTACTTGTACATGGGCGTGAACGTCCAACCCTTGCTGAAGTCCTTCGCGTTCCATCCGTAGGTGGCACCAGCGAGGTAAGCGTCCTTAATATAATTGAGTCCGCCGTTGTATTCCACGTGGAGCGAAACGGGTGCCTCCCAGAACTTCAACTCACGGGCAATTTCCCAATATGCTGACTTCACCTCGTTGTCGGCATAGTCCATGTCCACAAAGAAGAAAGTGCTTCCCCATTTGTCTGGGCGGAACATTTCAACTGTCGTAGTCAATTCGGGGCGCGTAGCATTTTCATCGTAAAGCGCACGACCAAAGTCGTAGTGGAGTTGTACGTTTTGTGCAATACCCTGTATATGTATCACTACGAGAAGTGCAAGTGTAAGAAAAAACTTAAATGAATTTTTCATAAGAAATCAAGTTTGGTTTTATTTAAGATAGTGTACGAATTTGTCTAACCATTCAGCAGAAACCTCTCGCCGTTTGGCATAATCTAAGAATTGTTCTTCTGAAATGGGACCTACATTAAAATACACCGCCTTGGGGTGTGCAAAAATAAGTCCAGAGACGGCAGCGTGGGGAATCATCATGCCGCTTTCCGTTAGGCGGATGTTGAGCGCACTGAAGTCAATGATACTGTCCAACAAGAAGTTGGCACTCATATCGGGTAGGGAAGGATACCCCACTGCAGGGCGGATGCCGTAAAACGGTTGGTCCAGCGGTTTTCCCCATTCGGCGTGTAGCACCTCGTGATGCAAACGATCTGCCGCCGCTTCGGCAAGGCGGTCTGCCAAGGTCTGAAGCATCATTTTCTGAAAGTCGGTCGTTGCCGTTTGCAAGGCAGGTAGGTGTGCTGCTGTGGCAAATACGCCCAAGCGATTACCGATAGGGTGTTGCATTCCTACGGGAGCCAAGTAATCGGCAAGGCAACGGTGGTAGGAACTTCCCTTGTCCTTCAACTGTTGGCGCAAACAGGGAAAACGGAGCGTTTTATCGGTGTCAAAAATGAGAATGTCATCCCCCTCGCTCCCCGCATCTAAGATTCGGGCACGGCATTTTATGATAGCCTCCTCTGCTGACATTCCCGAAAGCACCTTCAATGCTTCCACCTTGAGGGTTTCCGCTTCCTTGGAATGGAGGGATGCCCCCTTAAATTCCCAGGCAAACAAAAAGTGAGGCCAATCAATGTAGGGGATGAGGTCTTGCGCCGTAAAGGTGCGGTTGATGGTCATACGCGGTTGAAGGTAAGGCGCTCGCCTTGTGGAGCATTGGGGGTGATGGCACCATTAGCATAAACAGTAACCCCATTGCAGATGGTTTGTTCCACCTTCCAGTTAAATGTCTGCTCTTCGAGAGGACTCCATCCGCACTTACTTTCTATGCAGTCGGTTGTAAGTGTCCAAGGCGCATTGGGGCGCACGATAACGAGGTCGGCTTTATACCCCTTGCGCAAGAAACCGCGTTCCTTCACAGAGAAACGCTTTGCGGGATTGTGGCTCATCAAGGTTACGAGTTGCTCAAGGGGAAGCACGCCTTGATTGACGAGTTCCAACATCGACACGAGGGAGAATTGCACCATAGGCATCCCTGACACCGCCGTGAGCGCACCGCCCTTCTTCTCATCAAGCTGGTGGGGCGCATGGTCTGTGGCGATGGTCGCAATCTTGCCGTCGGTGAGTGCCGCACGAAGCGCCTCGCGGTGAGAAGCATCCTTCACGGCAGGGTTACACTTGATGCGAGTGCCCAAGGTGGCGTAGTCGGCATCGGTAAACACAAGGTGGGGGATGCACACTTCAGCCGTGATGTTGCTCACGGCAGGGTCGATAAGGGTAAGTTCCTCCTTTGTGGTTAAGTGCGCCACGTGGAGTTGAGCATTATATTCTTTAGCAAGACTTACCGCTAATTGTGTAGACTTGAAGCACGCTTCTGCCGAACGTATCTCGGGATGATATGCTACCCCAGGTTCTCCGCCCAGTTGCTCTTTGAACTTTGCGGTGTTTTCAGAAATGACAGCCGTGTCTTCGCAATGCGTCATAATGGGCAGTGTGCAGTTGGCAAAGAGTTCTCGCAAAGCTGCTTCCTTATCAACGAGCATGTTGCCTGTAGAAGAACCCATGAAGAGTTTTACGCCACAGGTTGTCGTGGGGTCTAACGTCTGAATCTCCCCAAGGTTGTCGTTCGTAGCCCCGAAGAAGATGGCGTAATTCACCAAACACTTCTCCGCGAAGTGCGCATTCTTTTCCTCAAAGGTTTGCAATGAGGTCGTTTGAGGCACTGTGTTGGGCATGTCAAACACGGAAGTAACCCCACCAGCAGCCGCAGCACGACTTTCGCTTGCTACATCAGCCTTGTGCGTCAATCCTGGGTCGCGGAAGTGCACGTGGCAGTCGATAACGCCCGGAAGCACGTAGCAACCTTGAGCATCAATAACGGTGTCCGCTTCGGGAAGTGGAGTGGGGGATACTATAATGTCAGCAATACGGTCGCCTTGAATAAGGATGGCGCCGCAGAACGTTTTGCCCTCGTTGACAATTTGGGCGTTGGTGATGAGGGAGGTTTTCATTGTGAAGTGAGGAGTTAGTAGTGAGGAATTAGTAGTGAGGAGTTAGTTGCGTACATTTATTTCTGTAACCGCCTGTCTACTTGTACCTCGTCTACTTGTTTACTAATTAAAACAGAAATGAGAAAGGGGGAAGAAGAAAACATTGATGCGGGCCATGAGTGCGCCAGCATATTTCTCCTTTCTCCTTTCTCCTTTCTTCTTTCCCCTTACGCTCTGGGCTTAATCTTTCCAAACATAGAGGCGAGGCGCAGTTTGACAACACCGAAGAGGGCTTCACCAAAGATACCGCCACTCATTTTGCTCGTACCCAATTCGCGGTTGACAAAGATTACGGGTACTTCCTTAATCTTGAAGCCCAACTTGTAGGCGGTGAACTTCATTTCAATTTGGAAGGCATAACCCTTGAAGCGGATGGCGTCGAGGTCAATCGTTTCGAGCACCTTGCGGCGGTAGCACTTAAACCCAGCCGTTGTGTCATGAACAGGAATGCCCGTAACGCACTGCACGTACTTTGAAGCGTAATAACTCATCAAGACACGCCCCATGGGCCAGTTTACCACATTCACGCCAGTGATGTAGCGCGAACCGATTGCTACGTCGTAACCATTGTCGCGCACTTCCTTCAACAAGCGAGGCACGTCCTTGGGGTCGTGACTGAAGTCGGCGTCCATCTCAAAGATGAAGTCGTACTTCTGTTCAATCGCCCACTTAAAGCCCGTGATGTAAGCCGTGCCGAGTCCTAACTTACCCGTGCGCTCAATAATGTGGAGGCGTCCCTTGAAGTCGCCCGCCATGAGGCGCTTAACGATGTCGGCTGTGCCGTCGGGCGAACCGTCTTCAATGACCAAAATGTCAAACTTATCTTCAAGCGCCATAACCGCACGGATGATGGCTTCAATATTTTCCTTTTCGTTGTAC
>JAGBYW010000143.1 GCA_017628555.1 Bacteroidaceae bacterium
CGTTCTTTCCGTAGAGTCGGGAAATTCTATTATGGTTTGAGACGAGCCAGACCGGTCGTCCACGTAGAACAGTTTTTCCACGCCCACCATACCTCCGCCAGAGGTCAGCGCCGTGTGAATATCTTCTATGATTATGATTTGCCGCGTATTGAAACTAACGCTCCCATCTTCGGGATTGGGGGCAATGTCTTCATGATGGAGCTTTACGAACGACATTTCGTAAGTGCGGTCGAAATAAGGCTCATCGCAAATGGCGGGATTACCCAAATGCATCAGCACAAAGTGCGTAGCCGCCAGCGTGACCATGCCCACAGCAAGGGCAAGGATACTAATCGCATTCTGCAATTTATATTTCAGCAGATTGCGGAGGGAGATTTTGAGGGTGTGGAGGAACATAGATTTGAAAGGTGAACGGTTAAAGGTGAACGGTTAAAGAACCGCCCGGGTTAATATCCCGCATGGCAGTTGTACTCTGTACTCTGTTATCTGTACTCTAAATTTACTCCTTCGCAATCATCTCCGCAGGGTTCTGCCTCATCACGGTGCGGACGTGGAGGGAGACGACGAGGAGGATGACGAGCGAAGTAAGAATGATGCTGAGGAGGAGGGGCATGACGGGGGAGATACTTTCTTGGTTGCCGAAGTCCTTCAAGAATTGATTGAAGAGGATGCCTGCGGGGATTGTAATGATGCTTGCTACTCCGATAAGCCACAGGTAGAGGCGACCGAAGAGCAGGGCAATATCCCCTCGCTTAGCACCGTGAATCTTGCGTAGCGCTACTTCTTTCTGTCGTGAGCGGGTGTCAAGGGCAATAGTGCTCCAGATTCCCATAAAGCATATTAAGGCGCAGATGGCAGAGAGAATCCAGGCACCACGCTGGAAGTTTTCTAACGCAGAGAGTTCTTGAGTATATTTCTCGCGCAGATTATTCACCGTGGGTTCCAGCGGTAACGGATTGATGCGGTGCATAGTTTCTTCCATTTGTTCCATAACCTCGTGGAATTTGCCCTCTTCGGGTTCAATGATATATTCTACCCCGAAATTTTCGGGGCATTCCTGCATCACCGCACATTCCCATTTCACGTGATCTTTTGTCTCATTCTTATAGGGCAGTGTGGCATAGGTTCCGCCGATGGGTAAAGTGGAGGAGTACTTTGGAGTTAAGGTTCCCGATTTGATAACACCTAAGGAATCCAACTCGGCATACAATTTTTCACTCAGTAAGATGCACTCTTGTCGTTGCTTCTTGGGTACAAACCATTTGATGGGGCGTTGCCAAAAGTCGAAGTAGGCGGTGTCGGCCAAATAATGCACCAGGAAGTTCTGGCGATTCAGCGCCTCTTTCGCTCCTGGGGTTTCCATATATTCTTGAAACGTGGTGAAGATTTCGTTATTCTTAATGGCGCGCTTGACATATTGAGGAGGGGCTTGCAGGTATTCTTCAAAAAGTTTGCAATCCTCTAAGTCGTAGGGGCGAATCTGAATGCATTCGGCATAATGGTCGTCGTTGTCGGGAATGTTTAATTGGTCTTTGATGTATCCCATGAGTTGCGAGAACATCAATGAACCCGTAATGAATACCATACACACCACCAACTGTATTCCCAACATCGTGTTGCGCAAAGCGTGGTGGGCATTGCGACGCATACCAGCCGCCAATCCTCGGTTAGTTTTGCGTATGCGGTGTAATGTAATCCACACGATGACGGCACAGAGCAAAACAACGCTACCATAAATCCAAAGCATCGTTTCATACTGTCCGTACACCACCCATCCCCATGCGTCAAACATGACATGTAGGTATTGCTCCGAATAATTTGCTAACCACTCAACCAGTATTACAGCCAACGCCAGCGCAGCCGTTAGCGTTATCATTACTTCGGTTAGGAACAAGGCAAACAGACTTCTCGCCGAAGCGCCATGCACCATACGGAGCGCTACTTCGCGTCGGCGCATTTGGAAGAGTTGGATTTGCATTTTCAAGAAACCCACAAGAGCAGCCAGCAATACCATCGAGCTGATGAGATAGACAATCGTGCGCATCAGCATCAATTCCCGGTTTAGCTCCTTCAACACATCGTCAAGGAGGCTCACCTTTGCCTGCAAACCCAAAGGCGCAAGTCTTCTGTTCGCTTCTGCCTCCAAGTCTTTCACGGAGTATCCTTCCTGCA
>JAGBYW010000144.1 GCA_017628555.1 Bacteroidaceae bacterium
AAACTCTTCATTGTAATATAATAAATTGTTTAAATATCTGTTTTGCTCAAGACATCCTTCCTTATCATAAAGAATTAAACGGTACAAATAACATTAATGTTACCCAAACTAATTTGCTACTTTCGTTGCAATGTTTGTTTCTTGTACTTCTCTACAAAAAGTTTATGAAAATCTTTCAAAGATCGTGTGCTAACCGCTTTCGTTTCGTTAGCGAGTGCAAAAGTAGGGCAAGAAATTATTCTGACAAAATATTTTCAGGGAAAATTTTAAGAAAAATTGAATTTTATGGGAATTTCGGGGGGATTGTGTTGAGGATTGATAGCTATAAGTTGCAAATGTTAGGGGTAAAAATTGGGAAGGAGGGGCGAGAGGAGGGGGAGTCACACCGCGACACTGTCGCGGCGAAGCGAACGGGGAGCGAAGAAAGGTGATAGGTGAATGGTGATAGGGAGGAAGGAAATGGGAGAGCTAAGGTTCGGGGGATACGGGAATATTATGTTACAGACTCCTACTTTATTACAAACTCCTATTTCATATTATAGACTCTTATATATTATATAATGGAATCACAGCAACCAATTGAATAAATAACCTGACAGCACTATCAATAGGGTAACGACGCCGAAGAAAATGCCGATGAGTCGCCATGTCATGACCTTTTTGAGCATCATTGCTTCGGGGATAGAAAGTCCTATGATGGCCATCATGAAAGCAATGGCGGTTCCAAGGGGAATTCCTTTCGCAACAAAGACCTCGATGATGGGCACAATGCCTGCTGCATTTGCGTAAATGGGTGTGGCCACCACTACCGCCAATGGTACACTCCACCAATTCTCTGCCGAGAGATAATGTTCGAAAAATCCCTCGGGGACATAGCCATGCATCGTGGCACCCACGCCTATACCTATAAGAATATAGAGAAGCACCCCTCGCACGATGCCCCACGACTCGCGCATAATGATAGGTAGGCGATGGAGAAAGGGTGTCTGCGCAGCTTTCCACTGCTCACTCTGCATGGAAGACTGAGTTTGCACGGTTTGTATCCAAGGTGTCAAGTAGCGTTCAAGGTGCATACGATTCAGAATGTAACCTGCAATCATTGAGAGCACAGTTCCGCTAATAATATATATGAGTGTAGCCTTGACACCAAAAGAACCGAGAAACATTGCAACTGCCACTTCGCTCACCAGGGGTGATGCTATAAGGAAGGTGAGCGTGACGCCCAAGGGTATGCCTCCCCTAACGAAACCAATGAACAGTGGCACGGAAGAGCATGAGCAAAAGGGGGTAATTCCTCCGAAGAGCGCCGCCAGAAAATAGTCCAACCCATAGAGTTTATGCGTAGCAAGAAATTGTCGTAAACGCTCAATGGGGAAGTAGGCATTGATGATGCCCATCATAAAACAAATGGTGAAAAGCAAGACGATAATCTTGATGCTGTCATAGCAGAAAAAGTTGACAGCAGTACCTAAGGGGGTGGCGGCATCCAAACCTAAGATGCCGTATACCAACCAATCGGCAAATTGTTGTATCATACGCCTAATAGTTCTTTTACTTCCTTCTCGCTCGGAACATACCCCTTGGTTTTCACCTCATCGTCAATAACCACTGCTGGTGTAGAAAGAATATTGTAGTTTATCATTTCCATGATGTCGTCCACCTTAATGAGTGTTACATCAAGATTTTTCTCCTTAATGACCTTTTCAATAACGGCATAGGTTGTCTTACACTTGGCACAACCTGGACCCAAAACTTTTATTTCCATAATTTTATTAGTAATTCGCAAATCTACGAACAATATGTGTAAAAAAAAGTGTTGGAGACAACACCTTTTTTATAAATGTACCGAACAGCAGAGCTCGCCTCCATCACATAGGGAGGTTAGTTGCACTTCCGCATCTCTAAGGTATAGAACTCCCAGAAGCGGTTACGGATTTCTTCCCTTACACGGCGAAACTCTCCAAGGATAAATGCTTCTGTGCCTTGCGCATCGGAAGGATCATCGAAACCGATGTGTAAGCGTCGACCTACTTTTCCTGTAAACGTGGGGCAAGTTTCGTTGGCGCCTCCACAAACGGTGATGACATAATCCCACGTCTCACCCAAATAAAGTTCCACACTTTTGGGTGTGTGCAAAGAGAGGTCTATTCCTACCTCCTGCATCACTTCAACGGCACGTGGATTTACTTGAGCGGCGGGCTTTGTTCCTGCGGAAAAAACCTGTATGTCTTTGTCGAATGCTTGCAAGAAACCATGTGCCATCTGACTTCGACAACTATTGCCAGTACATAAAATTAACACTTTCATCGTCTTGTTATTCACATTAAATTTCTAATTTCATAACTTTCAAGGGACATGCTTTTACACAACTGCCACACTTGATGCAGTCGGGATGTAAGTAGCCACTTTCTTCGCCATGCGAAACATAGGGTGTCAATTGCATGGGGCACACCTTGGCACAACGCTTACATTTCATTTGACAAACGGCGGAGACATACACGCGAGGAAATCCTGCTTGTGGCTTACTGGGAGCGACCCATGCCGAAAGTGTGCCCATCGGACAGAAACTACACCATGTGCGGGGTGCATAAATAAATCCGAGTACGATGCCCACTATAGTGGTTATCAAAATGAGGTTCCAAAATGTGCGTCCAATGCCCGCAAGAGTGATTCCGTTTAGGTAAAGTTGCACTCCGAACATGCTGAAAATAAATAACAGCATGAACACACGGAATCCCTTGCTACGCACAAACTTCGGAATGGGTTTATGAGGCGAAAACCTGCTGACAAGTTTGTCATATAGACTTCCGCGTGGGCAAAAATGACCACACCAATACCTACCCTTGCGCACTGACATTGCTACGGGTCCTACCATACAGATTATTGCCACCACTCCCGTTTCAGGTACAAAATAGGCAACGAGTAAATACAGAAATAATATCCAATACATAGTTAGAAGACAAGTTTTTAGAGTACAGAGAACAGAGTACAACTACCTTGCGGAGTGAAAGTATATATACGCTCTCTCATTTTCCCCTTAAAATCATAAACCGAGAATAATTTTATTCGTAATTCAACGAACATTAGTTTCAAAAAAAGAGATTGACCCGAAATCAATGCTCCTTTTTACAAGTACAATCGCCAAAGAATTCTCGGAAGAGTTCCTTTGCAAGTGCCCAATTTTCGCGATTGATACAGTATTTCACCTTTGGAGGTTCTACCTCTCCCTGTATAAGGCCAGCCTCTTTAAGTTCCTTGAGATGTTGTGAAACGGTAGCCTTAGCAATGGGCAACTCTTCATGAATACAGCCAAAACAGCAGTCTTCCCTTTTCGCCAAAAACTGAAGAATGGCGATGCGAGCAGGATGCCCCATAGCTTTTGAGAAGCGGGCTAACTGCTCCTGCTTTGTTGTATAATCTTTCTTTTCACTCATACTACTTTATATTTTGTTCGCAAAATTACGAACAATTTCTTGTACAACCAAAATAATCGTTGATTTTTTATTCCCTTACTTAAGGCGAACTACACTACTTTTGGTATTTGCCTCCCCCACACACCCTGTTTCTCATAACTTTTGGGGATTGTCCAATTACAAATAGATGTGTAACTTTGCAACAGCAAAACATTTTTTCGGATGATGGTAATGAATAACGCAATAGGTTTTAAGCACACGGATAAGATGCGTGACTTGGTGAGGGAACACAGTTCGCTCATACTGGTCATGGGGCGCTTCGGAATATCTTTGGGATTTGGCGATAAGACGGTGAGGGAGGTGTGTCGCGCTCATGGCGTGGATGAAAACACGTTTCTGGAGGTGGTGAATTTCGTTTCCAACAGGAAGTACAGTTACGAATCCCTCTCGCTACCCTCACTTATCGGCTACCTTAAGCAAGCCCACGAATATTATTTGGAATTTAACCTACCCAATATCCGTCGCAAACTCATTGAAGCCATTGATTGTTCGGGTAAAAACGAACTGGCACTGCTGATTCTTAAGTTCTACGACGAATATGTGGCTGAGGTGAAAAAGCACATGGAGTATGAAAATGAAGTGGTCTTTACCTATGTCGAACAACTCTCTCAGGGCTACCTCAACCGCAATTTCTCCATCTCGACTTTCGCTGGGAAGCACGCACCTATTGAATACAAACTCAACGAACTGAAGGACATCATCATCCGCTACTATCCCGAAAAGAATAACTACTTGCTCAATGCCGTCTTGCTGGATATCATTCTCTGCGAACAGGATTTATCAACGCATTGCGGAATAGAAGACCAGTTGTTTGTGCCTGCCGTAAAACTGATTGAACAACAACTGCAAAAGAGTGGGACTGTTGTGTATGCTGATGATACTGAGAGAGACACCGCTGAAAAGGAAAAACTGGAAACCCTCAGCGAGCGCGAAAAGGAAATAATCGTTTGCATCACCAAAGGCATGAGCAACAAGGAAATTGCCGACCACCTTTTCCTCTCTGTCCACACCGTCATCACCCATCGCCGAAACATCTCCAGCAAACTCCAAATTCGCTCCACCGCAGGACTTATTATTTATGCCATAGCCAACAAACTGGTGTGCATTGAGGAGATACAGAAGTAATAATATATAGGTTTCAACACTATATTATTTTCTAAATAAATAAACGTGTTACTAATGGATTGTTCCAAAAGTAACACGTTCATTATTATTATAAAAAGACTACCCACTTAGTCCCCATAGTAGTTTTTATAGTCATTCCTATGGTCACGATCTAAGAAGTGACGTTTACCAGTTCGTTTGTAAAAGTCAGACTCTTCAGGTCGCCTTTTTGGTTTCCTATTCGCCTTCGCCCTCCTCACCGACTCCTCCCAGAACCACTTACGGTATTCCTTGCTCGAAATCAAGAATAAGAGGTTGAGGACAAGGTATAAGATTGCGAAGAATAAAATGATACCTATGATGATATTCAAAATTATGTGTAGCATAATCTGTTTAAATATATAGATAAACTACCATCACTTGCCACTTTATTTAATAATCCTATTGCGCTGATTATTAGCCTTCTCGGGTTTCGACTTACCGACGCGCTTGCCCGTAGCCTTTTTCTTGGCACTCGCCTTGGCTTTGTGGGCGAAGGGATTTTTCTTGTTTGCGACCATAAACTTTAAAGGAGAAAGGAGAAAGGAGAAAGGCCATGCGGAGTGCATTCTTTCTTGTCTACTCGTACCTTAAAAACTCGTCTACTAAAACTTATGCTTCAACCAATTCCCCCTTGAGGGTTGCTGAAGATGCCGAGGTGATGCGCACACGCACGGTCTGCCCCGTGTGATGTCCCTTGCGGTCGAACACCACTACCTTGCCTTGCTCCGTGCGTCCGAAAAGTTGCTCGCGCGAACGCTTGGAGGTGCCTTCAATCAACACTTCGTACTCCTTACCTATACAAGCCGTGTTGGCAGCAAGCGAAAGTTCGTTTTGAAGTGCAATCAATTCTTCCAAGCGGCGCACCTTGGTGGCTTCGTCTATATCGTCAGGAAGATGCTTTGAGGCATACGTGCCGGGACGTTCGGAATATTTGAACATGAACGAGGAATCGTAACCACACTCACGCATGAGCGAGAGCGACTCCTGGTGGTCCTCCTCCGTCTCCGAGCAGTAGCCCGCAAAGATGTCGGTAGAAAGTCCGCAGTCAGGGATGATGCGACGGATGGCAGCCACACGGTCGAGATACCATTCGCGTGTGTACTTGCGGTTCATGAGTTTGAGAATGCGGTTTGAACCACTCTGCACGGGCAAATGGATTTGCTTGCACACGTTAGGTTCTTCGGCAATCACATGAAGCGTTTCGTCAGACATATCCTTGGGGTGAGAAGTCGTAAAACGCACACGCATTCCCGGAACCGCCCTTGCCACACGGCGCAGGAGTTCAGGAAAGGCAATCGTTTCGCCATCCGCTTCCCAACGGTAGGAATTGACGTTCTGCCCCAGCAGGGTTACTTCCTTATAATTGCGCGCTTCAAGGTCCTTCACCTCTGTGAGGATGCTTTCAATATCACGCGAACGCTCACGACCGCGCGTATAGGGCACGATACAGTAATGGCAGAAGTTGTTACACCCACGCATGATGCTCACAAAGCCCGAAAGGTGGTTGCCATGCACACGCTGGGGCACGACATCGCGATAAGTTTCCGTCAATGAGAGTTCCACATCAATTGCCTTCTCGCCCAACTCCGCCTGTGCAATGAGATGGGGAAGCGAAAGGTAGGCATCAGGTCCCGCAACAAGGTCGGCACCGTGATCGTTCAAGAGTCCTTCCTTCACACGTTCCGCCATGCAACCGAGCACTCCGATAATCAATTTTCTACCCTTACGTTTCAAGGCATTGAGCGCCTCCAAGCGGTGGATAATCTTCTGTTCGGCGTTGTCACGCACGGAACACGTGTTCAAGAAAACGGCATCCGCCTCATCCAATGATTCACACGTTTCATAATCCGCCATTTTCATGACAGAAGCCACCACTTCACTGTCTGCCACATTCATCTGGCAGCCGTATGTTTCTATATAAAGTTTCTTCATAGCGTATAGTTATTGGGGCAAAATTACGAAATTTTGTTTACTTTTGCGGAAAGCTTTTAGTTAATAATGACCGGACGGCGCTCTCCCCCTGTTTATAGGGGGAGGGGACCGCGAAGCGGTGAGGGGGTGCAAGATATGCACCGCATGGATTTACTTCTAACTACTCACTTTTTCTGCACCCCCTCACCACCTGCGGTGGTCCCCACCCCTTTCGGTTCCCCCGTTATCGGGGGACGGAAATCCCTATAAACAGGGGGAGAGCGCCATCCGGATTTTTTTCTTTCTAAAAATAATCCCCTGATGCGTAAACTCACTATAGAAGAACTCCAGCGCATAGACGTTGCGGAGTTCAAGCAATCTGAAAAATTACCGCTCGTCGTTGTGCTCGACAATGTGCGCAGTTTGCACAACGTGGGCAGTGTGTTCCGCACGGCCGACGCTTTCCGCCTGGAGCGTGTCGTGCTTTGTGGCATTACCGCCTGTCCGCCCTCTGCAGAAATCCATAAGACGGCACTCGGGGCGGAAGACAGTGTGGATTGGACCTATTATAACGACGCCACCGACGCTGTTGCGGCACTCAAGGCGGAGGGTTACATCGTCTTTGCCGTAGAACAGGTGGAAGGCAGTGTGCTCCTGCCCGCTCTTACGCTCGACCCCACAAAGCGCTATGCCGTAGTGATGGGAAATGAAGTAAAGGGCGTGCAGCAAACCGTAGTAGATGCTGCCGACTATGCCCTCGAAATTCCACAATATGGCACAAAGCACTCGCTCAATGTCTCTGTCACGGCAGGCATTGTAATGTGGAAATTTCTGGAACTCTTGGGGGTAAAAGGGTAAAGGATATATAAAAAGAACAGCAGATTTTAAGTTTTTCCTTACACTACTATTTATAGTGGTCAAGTTATTTTAGAAACTCCATGTGGTATATAATATCCACAATTTTAGTGTATCTTTGCAAGCAACAAGTTAAACATTAAGTATTCATTGCCTATGAAACATAGCGTATAAGTAACGTACGCACATTTAATACATATTTGAAAAGCGTTTTAGCTTTATTCTGCTGCTCAGAAAGTTTGGCGACTAAAAAGACAGATAGGAATAATGTTGAAATGCTCGTGCCTATGGCGCGGGCTATTAGTTGCATTATTCTGTCGGGTTACGCCAAACACCTCTGAGCGGAAATGAACACTAATTGCTCCGCGCTATTTTGTGCGTATAATTTATGAAGTGGAGCTGTAGAGTAACCCGAAAATATTAACTTAAAAATCTAAAATGAAAAATTTTTTATTTAACCATGTTCTTCATACATTGCTTTGCTTTTGTATGTTCGTCAGTGGTGCAACTCTTGAGAGTGTAGCACAGAGTGATCATAACAATAAGGACTTGATTTCTGTAACGCTGAAAGTAAAATCAGAAAATGGTATTCCATACAGTAATGCTAAGATTTGGGATGCAACGTCGTTTCCTATCATTGATACAAATTACCGCACAGATAGGAACGGTGAAGTGACACTTAAAGTTCACCCACAAGCAACTCTAATTGTTGGTCAGTATTTTTTATGGGATGAAAATACAAATGAATCAATACCCATTGATGAAATGTTTGGTTCCCTTGGAAATAATTATTACACAAAGGTGGATATCAAAGGTCGCTCCTCTATTGATGTCGTGGTAAAAGAAGTCATGGCAGAACAAACCGATATTGTGGGTTACACCGAATGTATTGAACTTCAAAGTGAACAAGACCCTCAGCGTCTCTTGAATGTAAAATTACAGTGTGCTGAAATTGACCCTTCACAATATATGAATTGGTGGCCCAAAGCCAATATAGGTCCTATGGGTACAGAAGGTAGTGTAGACTTTAAGTTCCTTTTGGGCAAGAGTTCGTTGGATAGCAATGACCCCCACAATGCGAATGAATTGGCGAAAGTAGAAAATACCATTCAATCTATCATTAACACACCCGGTAGCATAGTAACAGGACTGCGAGTTAAAGGTAAGTCTTCACCTGAAGGTGACTATAACAAGAATATTTCGCTTGCTCAAGGGCGTTTGAACACGGCGCTCCGTATCCTTAAAGGATTCATTCCTTCGGAGAAGCGTTTGGGTACTTTAAAAGAAGAACTTACTCCCACGGTTGCTACATGGCAGGAAGTGGCCGACTCTATGCGTAAGGATGGACTTTTAGAAGAAGTGGCGCAAATCGAAAAGATTATTGCTGCATACAATACCGGTAACACGTCGAATGATATCAACACCCAAGGACGCCAGATTCGTCGCTTGCCATTCTATGGATTGATTAAGGAAAAATACCTTCCAAAGTTACGCCGCGTAGACTTCATCTTGGACACTTATGTAAGGCGTGCTGCAACCCTTGAAGAAATCCGCGACATGTATGCCAATGGGGAATATTTAGACGAGTATAGTTACCACCAACTCTACTCAAACGAAACAGATGTTGCGCTTCGCCATAAATACTGTAAAGAGGCTTTGGACAAATTTCCTAATTCTATAATTTTCCAAACAGACCACGCTGCGCACCTCATTGCTCAGAACCGCCCCGACACAACATTGCTCGCGCAATATAATAACGTGACGCGCTTTAAAATTGAGGGGGTAGGCTCATTCAAGGTTCCCGAAGAAACGCGTATCAACCAAGTCATTGCTTACATCATGATGCAAGACTTGGAAATGGCTAATAAAATCGTTGAGACTTACCTTTCTAACAGCAAGCGCCCTGAGTTGGCTCCTCTGTTTACAGACGAAGATAAGACTAAAGAATAGTTGACAGTAAGCATTTTAGAGGTCTACGTTATCACCCCTCTAACAAATAGAACCGAGCAGTCACATGTGATTGCTCGGTTCTATTTCTATTATATATAAATGTGTAGCGAGAATAAGGGACTATCGCTTTTGGAAAACGAGGGCACTGTTGCAGCCCAAAACGGCACGAGTACGCTCCAAAAAATGTAACAATTTTTTACACATAAATACTCTTGATAATCAGCAATTTATAATGTTCAAAATTATTAGTAACCTTTTTTAAAATATGTTACTAATAATTTTTTTTAGGTTACTAATAATTTTTACTACAATAGATATAGTTTTTTGCGCTATGGATTTTCGGAATTTTTCAATACGATTAGGGCATCCGCTTCTTGGGATTAACGGCAAAATTCTTGACCTTTGAAACGCAAGAAGAGGAGTCATTCCGCTCACCCCTCACGCGGCATTATCTGATAAAGTTGGTGCGCACCTTTGCTTCCTGTTCGGGGAAGCTGATGCCGCTTTGCTTGCCAGCTTCAATACATTTGAGCATCCACGCCATGTTTCTGCCGAGTGTGCGCATGGTTTGCATACCCTCTTCGTCCTTCACCACCTCCTCGGGGGTGTTGCCATGCACTTCGTTCCAGTAGTTGGAAGTGACGATGGGCATGCAGGCGATGGTGAAGTAACGATTAAGGTCTTCAAACCCGCCCTGAGCACCGCCGCGACGGCAACTTACGATTGCCGCACCGGGTTTGCCGGCATACATGCCTAACTTTGAGCAGAAGGCGCGGTCCATAAAAGGCTTGATACTACCTGAAGTGCCAGCGAAGTGGATGGGAGAACCAAAGACAAAGGCATCTACCTCGGGCACCTTGGCAAGAAATTCGTTTACACCGTCACCGTCGTACCAGCAACGCTTGGTGTCTTTACACTTTCCGCAACCGATGCACCCCATCACGGGTTTTACACCACACCAGAGTTCTTCGGTTTCAATGCCCTGCGCATGGAGTTGTTCGGCAATTACATTCAATGCCGTATGGGTGCAGCCCGTTTTATGGGGACTGCCGTTTACAAGGAGAACTTTCATTTTTATAGGTTATGAGGGTTGGAGGTTATGAGGTTCTTAGAGGCATCCGCACTCAGAAATCCACTTACCTTTCACTAATCGTAGTGGAGGTTATGAGATTCTTAGAGGCATCCGTGCTGCATAGTCCTTAAAAACCTTACAGCGAAGCGACCTTATAACCTCAAACCTAACGTTTTACTATTTCAAACGGCACACGCACGCTCACGCCCTGCTTCATCAACTCATAGAGGTTGGGGAAGAGGCGCTGCTTAAAGCATTCCCAGTTGCGTTGTGGCATTTCGGTCCAACCCGCTTCGGCAAGGGCGAGCGCACGGGGGAATGCCATGTAAGTAGCACGGTTTACGTCGGGAATAGCCTCCGCCCAAAGCGTACCCATTACGCCCTGGATGTGCGCAGCATCCGCTTCCGAGCAACCATAAGCGGGGTCGAGTTCGTAAGTCTTCTGCAAGGTGGTAATAGGCATGCCCCAGTTGTTAAACTCGGGGAAGTCGTTGCGATACTGTGGGTAGTCGAGGTACGCATGTTCGCCAGGCGCCATAATAATGGGGTGACCATTTTTGCGCGTAAGGTCAAGACACGTAGGCGTCAAGGCATTGCGCCACGTCACGAGCGTTACATCCTTCGGATAAGGGAAGAGGTAATCATCAGCAGGGGGCCAGATGTTGTTGAGTTCGCACCAGAGGATGGGCTTCTTATTATTCTTGCGCACCTCGCCCAAAACGCGGTTGAAGAAGGGGATCATCAACTGCGTAGGTTTCGTGTAACCCAACTTTTCCATCAACTGCTTGCAGGCATCACACTTTGCCCAGTTTTCAGGTACGGCAGCCTCGTCACCACCCAAGTGGAAGTAGGGAGAATCAAAGGTTTCGGCAATCTCGCGCACCACATCTGCCATCACGTCATAGACTTCTTCCTGCGACGCACAGAGCATCATGTTCACCGTTTCGCCTACCTTCTTTTCAGCCTCCTGCTTGTGCGTACAAGCCAAGTGGGGATACGCCGCAAGTATCGCTACGGTGTGTCCTGGTACGTCTACCTCGGGAATAACCTCCACCCCGCGCTTACGGGCATACTCAACGATATCGCGAAGTTCCTCTTGCTTGTAATGCTGCTTACTGGCGAGCTTCGGATGACTCTTAATCTCTACGCGCCAACCCTGGTCGTCGGTCAGGTGAAGCTGCAACACATTAAACTTATAGCGCGCCATCTGATCGATAAAGAATTTCACATCCTTGACGGGCAAGAAGTGGCGCGCAGGGTCGAGCATCAGGGCGCGGAAACCGAAGCGCGGAGCATCGGTAATCTTCAACTGACGAATCTCGCCGTTGAGCGTGCTACGCGGATCGCCCATCAAGATTTGGTCCAGCGTTTGGATGCCATAAAACAAGCCTATCGGAGTGGCAGCACTGATTTTGACGCACTTACGGGTCACTTCAAGTTGATACCCCTCCTTGCTGTCAATAGTGGGGTCGAACTGCAACTTAAAGGCTGCCTTATTCGTATTGAGGATTTTGAGTTCCACCCCAAAATGCTTCTTCAACACATCCACCAACAACTGTTTACACTCCCAGTCGAGTTCATCAAGGGGCGCACTAATCACTGCCTTTTCTGAGAAGCGGAAAGGCTTTTCCCCTTCATACACTTCTACCTCATTAGGCATGGGGAGCAGCGCCGCGGTAGGCGAAGAATTGACGTGCAACTGTGCCTGAGCGACGGTTGTAAGCGCGAAAAGGCAGGTGAGCAGTAGGGTTTTCAGATTCATAAGAGATTTATTTTTAAAAGTATTTGAATTTGTAAACATTTGAAGTAGTGTGACATAAGCGAAAGTCGTCACACGGCGATTGAGATTACAAAGATAAATTTTTATATCCACTTACACACCCTCTGAGCGTAATAAAATTGGGGCGAAGGGTGGGATTGCGGAAAACGGGGGATTTTTCTGAAGCGGAGCCTCCTGCCCGCTCGTCGAGAGGTAAACCACACGGCAATTTCATCGAATTTTCAGAGGGCGAAAATCCCTGAAAACCGCCCTTTATACACTCCTCATAATCAACACTTTAGAGACGCCAAAAATTATTAGTAACCTGCGAAAAATTATTAGTAACTTATTTTAAATTATCTTACTAATAATTTTTTTTAAGTTACTAATAATTTTCAGGGGGTAAAATGGGGGTAAAAATGGGCATGATTTTCAACAAAAAATCTCCCCGATGTGGGGAGATTTTACACCTATATTATAATACACGCTTGAGGCGCTGCATGAATTCTTCGGCTTGCTCCATGGTGAGTGAGAGGGGGGGAAGGAGGCGGAGGATGTTGGTGCCTGCGCATCCCGTAAAGACGTGTTGCTCCTTGACAAGGGCGGTGCGCATTGCCTTGATGGGTTCGGCAAATTCGATGCCGATCATCATGCCAGTACCTCTGACTTCCACGATGCCGTCCAATTTCTTGAGTTCTTGGATGAGGTAAGCGCCGACCTTGGCAGCGTTTTCTACAAGTGCCTCCTGCTCCATCACGTCAAGCACGGCGAGGGCAGCAGCGCAAGCCAAGTGGTTGCCACCAAAGGTAGTGCCGAGTTGGCCAAAGGAAGCCTCGAAATGAGGGGCGATAAGTACGGCGCCACAAGGGAATCCGTTGGCAATACCCTTGGCACAGGTGATAAGGTCGGGGGTTACGTCGAGATGCTGATGGGCAAAGAACTTACCGCTTCTGCCGTAGCCACACTGGATTTCGTCGCAGATGAGCACGGCGCCCGCTTCGGTACAAGCGCGGCGGAGGCCCTGCATAAATTCCTTGGTAGCGAGGCGAATACCGCCCACTCCCTGGATGCATTCTACGATTACGGCTGCCACATCTCCCTTCTGAAGTTCCGCCTCAAAGGCTGCGAGGTCGTTAAGAGGGAGGAAGGTGCAATGACCATTGGCATTGATGGGCGCCACAATCTTGGGGTTATCCGTAGCTTCTACGGCAAGCGAGGTGCGTCCGTGAAACGCCTTTTGCGCACAGAGTACACGGCTCTTGCCTGTGTGGAACGAAGCGAGCTTCAAGGCATTTTCATTCGCCTCAGCACCTGAATTGACGAGGAAAAGGCGGTAGTCTTCATAACCACAGGCCTTGCCGAGGCGCTCAGCGAGCTGTTCCTGCAAGCGATTGATAACGGAGTTAGAGTAGAAGCCAATCTTGCTCAACTGTTGGCTGATGGTTTCCACATAATGGGGATGGCTGTGACCGATAGAGATAACGGCGTGACCACCATAGAGGTCGAGGTATTCCGTTCCGTTGTCGTCCCACACGCGACAGCCTTCGCCCTTCACAATATTGATGTCAAAGAGGGGATATACGGGGTAGAGAGTCATTTTCTTAGTAGACGAGTTTATAGTAAACGAGTAGACGAGAAGGTTTGGGAGTGCTGGTTTAGTAACGAGTTTATAGTAGACGAGTAAACGAGAAGCGAACTACGCATACTATCTTGTTTACTCGTCTACTATAAACTTGTCTACTATTAAAAAGCTACTGGCTTCAATCGAAGTCCTGCTGATTCTTCCAAACCGAACATGAGGTTCATGTTCTGAACGGCTTGTCCAGAAGCGCCCTTGAGGAGGTTGTCGATGCAGGAAGTAACGAGAATCTTATCGCCAAAGACGTCCACGTGAACGAGACACTTGTTGGTGTTCACCACTTGCTTCATGTCGATGGCCTTATCCACGTAGTGCGTAAAGGTAGCCTCAGCGTAGAAATCCTTGTAGAGTTGCACCACATCCTCCTGGAGGTTTTCCACCTTCACTACCGCCGTAGCAAAAATGCCACGGGGGAAGTCGCCACGGTAAGGGATGAAGTCTATTTCGGCACAGAAGTTGGGTTGCAAGTGCGTCAAACTTTCCTTAATCTCAGGCACGTGCTGGTGATTGAAAGCCTTGTAGATGCTCATGTTACCCGAGCGCCACGAGAAGTGAGTGGTTGCCGCGGGTTTCACACCTGCGCCTGTTGAACCCGTAATGGCGTTCACGCTGATGTCGTTGTTGAGCAATTCTGCCTTAGCAAGGGGCAAAAGAGCGAGTTGTATGCACGTCGCAAAGCAACCGGGGTTTGCCACATGGAGGGCGCCGTTGATTTTTTCGCGGTTGAGTTCGGGCAGACCGTAAACGTAGTCGTGGTCTTCTGAAGCCAAGCGGAAATCCTGTGCGAGGTCGATGATGCGAACATCCGCAGGGATGTAATGCTCTTGGAGGAACTGCGTGCTCTTGCCGTGACCGAAGCAGAAGAATACGACATCCACTTCCTCAAAGGGGAGTTCGGAGGTAAAGCGCAAGTCTGTCTCGCCATAAAGTCCGGCATGCACGTCCGTAATCAAGTTTCCCGCATTACTTTCGCTATTGACAAACACAATTTCTGCCGCAGGGTGATTGAGCAAAAGGCGAATGAGTTCGCCAGCAGTATATCCGGCACCGCCGATGATGCCTACTCTGATAAGTTCGTTCATTTTAGAGGTTTTAAGGTTTTGAGGTTATGAGGGAGAAAACAATCCGGACGGCGCTCTCCCCCTGTTTATAGGGGGAGGGGACCGCTTTGCGGTGAGGGGGTGCGAAGAAAGTGAGTAGTTAGGAATAAGTAGTTATGAGTATTCCATGCGGGCATATTTCGCACCCCCTCACCACTTCGTGGTCCCCTCCCCCTATAAACAGGGGGAGAGCGCCATCCGGTTAGGTCTCCAACTTATAACCTCAACAATTAGTTTCTGTCATCATGGAGTGAGTAATAAGCGCGGAGGGGTGTGCTTGTCACCTTGATGAAGCCCTTAGCTTCGTCAGAAGTCCAACCCTTCTGCGTTTCGCCATACTCACCAAACTTGTTCTTCACCAAGTCGTCGGGAGAATCTACGCCGACCGTCTGGAAGGTATAGGGACGGAGTTCAAGAGTTACCTCACCGTTCACATTGCGCTGCGAAGAAAGGAGCATGGCTTCCATGTCGGGCATAACGGGTTCGAGGTACTGGCTTTCGTGGAGGAACATGCCGTACCAGTTAGAGACTTGGTCCTTCCAATACTGCTGCCACTTTGAAAGGGTGTACTTTTCAAGGAAGCGGTGTGCCGCAATGATGAGCATAGGTGCTGCAGCCTCGAAACCTACACGGCCCTTGATACCAATAATAGTATCGCCCACGTGGCAGTCACGGCCAATGGCGTAAGCAGCACCGATTTCTTCAATCGCCTGAATGGCTGCAATCTTATCATCGTAGTGCTTGCCGTTTACAGAAACGATTTCGCCCTTCTCAAATCCGATTTTGAGGAGTTCGGGTTCTGACTTTGTGGGGTGCTTAAGGAAGGCTGATTCGGGAAGTCCCTGGTTGCTGTCGAGCAACTCACCACCGCAGATACTTGTTCCCCAAATACCTACGTTGTAAGAGTACTTGAGCTTTGTGAAGTCGGCAGCAAAACCATTCTTGTTGAGGTAATCTACTTCTTCCTGGCGCGTCAAAGTCTTGTCACGAGTAAGTGTGATAATTTCTACGCCGGGAGCCATCACGAGGAAGGTCATGTCGAAGCGAATCTGGTCGTTGCCGGCACCTGTAGAACCGTGTGCGATGGCGTCAGCGCCGATTTCCTTGGCGTAACGCGCAATGGCGAGCGCCTGGAAGATGCGTTCGGAAGAAACAGAAATGGGATAGCAGTTGTTGCGAAGCACATTGCCATAAATCATGTAGCGAAGGCTCTTGTCGTAATACTCCTGCGTCACGTCGAGTGTCACATATTCCTTCGCACCAAGCTTGTACGCATTTTCTTCATTCGCCTTGAGTTGCTCAGCACTGAAACCGCCTGTGTTAGCACACGCAGCATATACTTCAT
>JAGBYW010000145.1 GCA_017628555.1 Bacteroidaceae bacterium
ATTCAAGCAAGCTTGATTGCACTCGGTTTGGCGTCGGTTCTCCTTTCTCCTTTCTCCTTTCAAAAACTATGCTTTCCCACACCCTCAAAATCTCCCTCCGCAATCTGCTGAAATATAAGTTGCAGAATGCGATTAGTATTCTTGCCCTTGCTGTAGGTATGGTCACGCTGGCGGCTACGCACTTTGTGCTGATGCACTTGGGCAATCCCGCCATTTGTGACGAACCTTACTTCGACCGCACTTACGAAATGTCGTTCGTGGATATTCATCATGAAGACATTGCTCCCAATCCCGAAGACGGGAGTGTTGCTTTCAATACGCGGCAAATCAGTATCACAGAAGAACTTCACACGGCGCTGACCTCTGGCGGAGGTATGGTGGGCGTGGAAAAACTGTTCTACGTGGACGACCGGTCTGGCTCGTCTCAAACCATAATAGAATTTCCCGACTCTACGGAAAGAACGATGGACTTGACGTTTAGTCTCACGATGCCCGAGTACCTTAACTTCCGCGGAGCGCGTTCGGCGCTGACGGGCGAGAAGATTCCTGTGCTGAATAATGACGAAGCGGTATTGAGCGAAACGCAGGCGAAATTCATCTTCGGCGACAAGAATCCTGTGGGCATTAAGATTCACTATGAGTATTTTAATGTTGAGGAAGAGCGCGTAGTTATAGACACCTACACAGTGACTGATGTTGTGAAAACGATGTCCACTAATGACGTTATCGGGAATTGGGCTTTCTATTGTATGAAAGGTAGTGAGCATAAAGCAGTAGAGCGCTTTTACGCCACGAAATACGAGGTGCTGTTGCAGGAAGGCTACACCGCAAAAGACCTGGAGCAGGCAGCCAACCTCCGTCTCCAACCCTTGGGACTGAAGGCAAAGGTAGAGTCAATGAGCGAGGTGAATAAGCGTCTGAATGGTTCTGTACTGTTAGTGCGCACCATTGTTTACCTGATTAGTTCCATGGTACTGCTGGCAGCCTTAGTGGGGTTCCTCAAAATGCAGTTGCAACTCTTCCAGATGCGCCGACGCGAGGTAATGCTCCGCATGGTGCACGGTGCTTCAAAGTGGAGTCTGTACGGACTCTTCCTAACGGAGGTGTCTCTTATCCTTGCCCTCGCATTGGCAGTGGCTTTGGTGTTGATGAGTTGGTTGGTCAATTTTGTGGAAGTGCACTTCAGGACAATGTTTGACGACTTGGGCTGGGTGGTGTATGGTCAGAACGCAACGATTCTGCAAATCTTCTGCGTCGTAGCATTGCTTAGCGCCTTTGTAGTGTGGGTGGCACTCCGTCGCATCCGAAAGTCAAACACCAACTTGGCGGCAGGATTACACCGCAATGCGGGGCATGCCTTGCGCAATACGATGCTCGGCATTCAGTTAGTGGTGAGCCTTGTATTCCTTTCGGGCACACTGGCATTCACGCAGTTCATAGGGTTGGTAAAAGACCAAAGGAACATTCCCGAAAATGACGACCACTATCAGGAATGCCTTAACATAAACCCCTACAACCCCAACGACTTTGTGGCGCTGAAAGAATACTTGCAGATACCCCGCAAGGGAATCAAGCGTGCCATCGAACATTCCAGGATGCGCATGTCGTTCAAAGAGACTAGAGAAACGCCTGGTGCTAAAGAGGCGCTTGGTACTACTCATTTCGAGACCTACTTCCTGACCGACACCGCCTTCTTCGACTTTTGGCAACGCCCCATCAAATGGTTCGTGCCCGAGGACCAACGAAAAGAATGCATCGTGCTCAACGAGAGACTCTACACTGCATTTGATTCTTTAGGCATAATCAAAAACGGAACGCTCAGTCTTTACCTCTCATGGTACGACGTTTATGAAGTATGGCCTATTGGCGGTACGTATGCCACGCTGCCTTACAATCACCAGCACTTCTTTTCTCATGACCTTGCCATCTTCCGTCAGAATCCCTATGGACTTTTTGGTCAATTTATCATTGAACCCGAAGAGGGTGAGTACCAAGAAGTGATGCAGCAGCTGAAGGACGAGATGCGCCGCATCAATCCGCTTCCCTTGCGAGAAACCGTACTCAACCTGCGCGACACACTTACCGAGGAATTCCAAGCACTCCTCAACCTGCAACGCGGTGCATGGATACTCTCCGCCATCTGCGCCTTAATCTGCTTTATGGGAATCTGGAGCACTATTGCCCTTGACACCCGCTCACGACAGAAAGAAGTAGCGCTACGCAAGATTCACGGCGCCAAGCGAGGGGATATTGCCCTGTTCTTCGGTCGCCTTTATCTGTGGCTGATTGGAGTGGCAAGCGTGATTGCTATCCCCGTAGGCATCCTCTTCAACCAATTCTTACAAGATTGGGGTAGGCAACAATTCATTCCTCCCCACCTCATCTCTCCCGTTATGCCCATCCTCCTCAGCATCTGTATGACTACCCTCGTCATCCTCCTCGTCGTCTCCCATCACGTCCGCACCGTGATGAGGCAGAACCCTGCGGAGATTATTGCGAAGGAGTAGGTAATAGGATAGATGCTATAGAGACTATAAGAGCTATAAAGATTATAGTATCTATAGAAATTATAGAATTTATAGCTTCTATAGCATCTATTCTCTCAAAAAAACTCTATCTTTGCATCTATCTAAATCACACGATACTATGCAACAAGTTCTAAAGAGGCAAGCGCCCTGGCGCAATACATACTTCTACCAGAAAAGTGAGGTGCTCTACCATCTGACTTATGTATTCTGCAAGCGCTTCCTTCCTGCGCATGGCGACCGTACGGTAGACCAGATGATACAGGCTGCTCGCAGTGGAAAGCAGAATATTGTTGAGGGTATAGAGGATGGAGTTGCTTCCACAGAAATGCAACTTAAACTCCTCAATGTGGCACGAAGTTCAATCCAAGAATTACGCGAAGATTATCGGGACTATCTCATTTCGCGCAACCTCACGATTTGGACAGTTGCGCACAATCGCTATAGTAAGATGCAGGAGTTTTGCAAAATCCACAATCGCGTGGAGGACTATCAGCCACACTTCGATAAATGGAATAACGAGGAGATGGCAAACATAGCTCTCACCCTTTGCTATATGGTGGATACGATGCTAAACAGACATCTAATCTCATTGGAAAAGGAATTCGTCACCCAAGGCGGTATCAAAGAACGCATGCACGCCGCACGCACGGGTTACCGCCAAGAAGAACAAAACGAACTACACGCCCTGCGCCAACAAGTGAAGCTGCAAGCAGAAGAAATAGAGCGCTTGCAACGCCTTATCAAGGCGCATGGCATAACCATCTAACCAACTACACAAATGAAACACATACTCACTACGCTTCTCTTCACCCTCCTTGCCTTCACTACACAAGCGCAAGTCCTTACTGACACGTATTGGCGCAATGCGAAGACGGGGGAATGGCTGATTGGTTTTGCTGAAAACCATGTGATTTACGATTGTCGCACTTGGAAGGTGCTTTCAAGCAGTGAGAAGAAGGACAAGCATAAGTTCTCCATCGCTGAAGGAAAGGATACACTTCTCGTCACTGTAAACAAGCAGAAGAAGGGACTTCGCAAAGTGCGCATTGGAAAGAATAGACCCATCGTTTGCGAAGTTATCACTACCCCCTATCTCCCTGACTATCCCTCTCGAGACGAACGCACCAGCTTTAAGGACAATGATTATCTCTCGGGAGATAGCGTGACCGTCGTGGGATGGATTAAGAATATGACGCCCGAGATGCAAAGCCAAGGAGGTAAATATGTGGATGTGGCAATTAAGAATTTTGTCACAGAAACGGAAGAAGAATTCAACGCTCCGCTTGATTCAGAAGGGCGCTTCAAGATTACCGTGCCTGTGCTCAACACTACTCAAGTTTA
>JAGBYW010000146.1 GCA_017628555.1 Bacteroidaceae bacterium
ATTTATTGCTTTGGCTATAGCTTCGGCCGCCTCACGAGCAGCTATATCAGCCTTTGAGGGACGTCCGCGTTTTTTCTTGACTGGAAGTGGAGACTCACTTGAACCCGATATTTTTGGCTGTGCTTCCAAAATATCGGCAACTAAAACTTCGAGTTCAGTAGATTCTTTATTGGCTGTGTTAAACTGTTGTGCAAGAGATTGTAAAACCTCAACGCTGACGAGCATTAACTGTTCCTTAGTGTATGTAATCATGGGGAAAAACTCATACCTTGACATTGTATGAGGAGTAAAATATAAACATGCAGTTCTTACAAACAGTTGCAAAATTAGTGATAATTTTTATAAGTGCAATGTCTGTAGTCTTATTTTCTAAATCTCTTATTTATTAAAGCGTAACCACAGGTTTGACAGAGTGGTTCAGATGTTTGGTGACGAGAGAAGGAGTCGTAAAGATTTCTTGCACGTGGAGAACTAAGAATTTCGTCAAGTGATTGATGGTGGAGATTCCCTAAATTTATTGCCCCCTGTGAATCCAAACAACATGGTACGACGGTGCCATCAACGAGTACGCCAATCTGATTTCTCAAGGCATGGCAGAAAGCTTCACTCTGCTCGTAAGGAGCGCGTTCTGCATCTGGCCATTCGAAAGTGGAGTCCGTTTCTAAATAAATGAGATCTGTCACCTTCCAACCATCAGGGCGCTCTATCCAAGGTGTGGGGATGTGTTGAGCCATGAGGCGCAGTAATTCGGGATTGTTGGAGTCGTATCCTCCTCCTTCGTTCCACAATCTTAAGACGATGATGATACCTTTTTCCGCCGCAGCTTTTGAGAAGTGCATGACCTGTGTAATGTATTCTTCTGTATTCTCTTTCAAATTCCCTTCGTGAGCTTGAAGAGATATTTGAATTTTGTGTGGGCGCGCCTTAATTATTTCATGGGCATCTTTAAGTAAAGTTCCGTTTGTAGTAAGAATTGGGATAAAACCTTTGTTTCGTGCCGACTCAATAAATAGCGGGAGCAATGGATGCAGAAATGGTTCGCCCATTAGATGAAAATAAAGAAATTTGATTTTTCCAATAAGTTTATTGGTAAGTGTTTCAAATTCCTCGTGGGATAATTGATGCGCCTTGCGCGTTGTTTTGGGGCAAAACACACAATTGAGATTGCAACGATTGGTTATTTCAAGGTAACAGCGGGTAATCATGGGTGTGAAGAATGCAATGCTACCGATGTAACTCATCCTTTGTGAGTATTCTTTTTGCACTGGTTTGACAATGGGCATGAGCAACATCCCTTCTTCTTATAACAATTATTGATAAAGGAGTGAAGAAGGTAGACGAGTGCGCATGTGACTATTACTACGACGAGTATAACTTGTAGCATAGGGATGGTAAAGAGGTAAAGTTAGATAAGGATATTTCTAACACTCACATAAGAGTTCAATCACTCCAGTAGGTTGTCTTCTTGGGAGCGGTTGAGGAATAATGTGATTGAGTTTGGGTAAATTTTGTAACGCAGATAAACAGGTTTGTGAAGCAAGTTCAGGTTTGTTATTCTCCTCAGATAAATGGCATAACCAAACTCTCTGTATCAGTTCTGGCGATAAGTAATTTGCTAATAATTGGGCAGTTTCGGCGTTAGAGAGATGGCCATAAGGCCCCTCAATGCGCTTTTTGAGACGCATGGGGTAGGGACCTGTCTCTAACATCTGATGGTCATAATTTGATTCCACCACAAGGTGGGTACTTTTACTAACCGCCTCCCCTATTTCTGGGGTAATATGACCGATGTCGGTTATGAGGCAAAATACAACATCCTTATAGCGTATAATATAGCCGTTATTGCCGTAACTATCATGAGGAACAGGAAATGCTGTAATTGTAAAAGGACCTATTTGGAAAGGACTTAGATGGGTGATGATTTTAAGTTCCTGAGGTCTAATCTTTTTGCTCAAAAAAGGATTTTTGCGCATTCCTTCATGGACGGCCTCTGTTGTGTAAACAGGTATGTGGAATTCATTAGACAAATATCCAACAGCCTTCGTGTGGTCGGTGTGGTTGTGGGTCACAAGAATCCCCTGAATGTCTCCAAATGAACATCCATAATCCTTGTATGTCTTCTTAAAAGTTCTAATTCCAAGACCCAAATCTATGATGATGCTGCATCCTTCCGCATTTAGGTAATAACAATTACCGCTGCTTCCGCTTGCAAATGATATGAATTTCATTGGGGGATGTTTTGTCTTTGTATTGATATTGAGTTAGATGTCTGAGATGCTTTTTCAAAAAGAGAATATTACCTTTTGCGGTAAAAATAAAAGGGACTTATTTAAAAATAAAAGGGACTTACTTTAAAGTAATTGGGAGTTACTTTACATTATTCAACTAATATTTTCGTGAGGTCCGTAATTGCGTTTTTGGGGCAGAATAACAATAGGTATACTAAAATGGCAAACCTACCGCAAAGTGGAATGTGAAATCTCTGCCTAATTTTGGACAGATTATGGGATAGTGTTTTCTTCCTGTAGGCTCAGATGGATTGATTGCCTTCATACCCCCGTCAAATCTGAGGATGAAGTAGTCAAAATTGAGGCGCAACCCTAAACCGTAAGCTACAGCTATTTCCTTGTAGAACGTCTTTAGTTTAAATTGTCCACCAGATTGCGAGTAATTTCTTGTGTTCCAAATGTTACCTGCGTCAATAAATGCTGCGCCGTAGAATTTCCAAAATAGATAAGTGCGATATTCTATGCTTAAATCTAACTTTACATTACCAGTTTGGTTGATAAAGTCTATCTGTCCGTCCATTCCTTTATACGAACCTGGACCTAATTCTCTAACACTCCAACCTCTAACGCTATTAGCACCGCCCGAAAAATAGCGTTTTTCGTAAGGAATCATTGTTGAATTACCATAGGGGATAGCAACTCCCAATGCTGCATGGAAAGCAATAGAACTCGACTCGTTAACAGGGTGATTTTTAACAAAGTCAATGTCAGCCTTTGCATATTGTGAGAATGCTATGCCAAAGAGTTCGTATTGCCCATCTTTATTGCGATGGGCATCCAATAAATTCTTGGTTAGATTTAATAGATTACCTGCTGTTTCGATATTAAATCTAAGTTGCCAGACATTTTTGTGATTTTGTAACTTGTTGTCATTAAGTCTGTTGGAATTGAATACAAAACTGTACCCGGAGTTCATGATAAACAAGTTCTCATAACTATATCTCAAGATGCCATATCTTGGGTCATCTCCTTCTAAATAGTTTTTCCTAAATGTGTCGGAAATCCAAGGCATGTAGATATAGTTGAGCGATAGAATGTCTAACTTATGCTGTGTCCTATAATAGTTATTTTTTTTCCACTTGTATGAAAAGTTGGCAGTAAGCATTCTACGGTGAAACTCGGGACGCTCCTGAAGATTGTAAATCAGTCCTAATTCCGTACTTGCTCGGTACTGATAACGCAGGTTTTCAGAGAAGGGCATGAGCAGGGTAGGGAATGCGAGACTCGCCTCCATGCTATACTCCATAAAATTTTGATTTGAGTATCCCTCCAACCCCGTTATTGCTTCGTATGCTCCGCGAACCTTTAAGCGGAAAAGTTCTGAACCTCTGAATAGGTTGCGATTTGTAAAGGTTATTGCCGCAGCAGCGCCTAAATCTCCAGCTGTATTTGTACCTTCTAAGTCAAAAGAAATACTATACGGTTTTGCTTTTCTTACAAATATATCATAATCCAAATAAGGATGATTTTCTCTTGTGGTTATAGTGCTGAAACTCACAGCTCCAAGACTGTTTATAGCATTGTTTGTGTAAGAAACATTTTCTGCTTTAAATAAACTATCTGTGTACAACCCAACCATGCTGCGATATACTCTGCGTGAAATCTTTGGTTTTTCCTCTTCGTGAAAGAAGCGAATGCCCTTATATTTCGTAGAGTTAGTGTCAGCAGTGCAGTCCTCATAGATGTTTACGTGTCTGACGCGATAAGGGGTGTATGCTATTACGGTGTCTGTTCCTGCTGGTGCAGAAATATTCATAGTTAGATTTACCCCTAAGTCTCCCCGAATTGTATCTATGGTAAAGGTTACAAAATCTTTGTTAATACGATAGTAGCCACGGTTGTGGAGTATGTTGATGATACGGTTACGCTCTTCATAAAGTTTATTGATTTCAAAAGGCATTCCTCCGTGTAAAACAGAAGTGCTCCGCTCGCTCGCAACAATCTTTGCGATGTGACCATTCTGAATGTTGGAGGAGATATTTCTTATGTAAGAGCGAGGTCCACAATGTAGTTGGTAAGTCAACTTCAATTTGTGCTTGTTACGCACGGTGTCATACGTGGCATAACCTTGGCGAAAACCTCTTGAAATTAAATAATTACGCAATGAACCTATTGATTGCTGCGTTGAAAAATTGTCATAAACTACAGGCGCCTCACCTGTTTTGCGGAGTAATTTACAAACGAAATTGGAATCTTTCTTACCAGCCAACGAATACATAGCTAATGGCACTTTTGCGATACCAAACCATTTGTTGTTCGGTTTCTGCAAAATGGCAGTTTGCACACTGCTTGGGGATATATGCTTGTCACTGCTTTCTATTTTTACGGTAGAAAGCAGTAATTCGTTCTGTTCTAAAACGCGTTTAGAAGAACAACCCACTATGAGTAAGCAACCAAGTAGGAGCAGAATGCGCATGGTGAGAATTGTGGTATTTCTGTTTTAGGAGAGGTGGTGTTTCTCAGATATTTTTATGCCAAATTATTACCCTTTGCTATTGAATTTTTTGCTAATTGTTTGAGTTTCAAAAACCTTCATGAATGCTTTGGGGGCAGGAGTCTCAAAGAAAAGTTGTTCGTTGGTAATAGGGTGATAGAAATTGAGGCGGAAGGCGTGTAGGGCCAGGCGTCCGATGGGATTATCGCCGTTACCGTATTTGATGTCGCCACAAATGGGGCAGCCAAGGTCTTGTGTGTGTACGCGGATTTGGTTTTTTCGCCCCGTCTCCAACTTAAATTCTACAAGAGAGTAATGCTCATTACTACGCAAGGTCTTGTAGTGCGTCAAAGCATATTTTCCGCCGTTGTCTGTAGGTGATGAGAATGTGAAGAATGCCTTGTTATCTTTCAACCAACTTTCTACTCGCCCTTGAGGTTCTTTAGGCGCACCAGAACACAGAGCGACATAGCGACGGTCGGTAACAATTTGATGCCAATTATGTTCTAAGATTTGCTCTGCCTCTATCGTCTTTGCATATACCATCAACCCAGAAGTGTCGCGGTCAAGGCGGTGCACTACATGGGCGGTGCATTTCTGATGCGTGCGTCTGAAATATTCATCTAATACGGTTTTAACACTAAATGAATGGTGCGAACTTGCCATGGAAAGTATGCCAATGTTTTTTTCTACCACAACAATAGCATGATCTTCATACACAATTTTAACAAACTTATTGCGGAGTTCTTCCTTGGGCTTCTTCTTTGAAATTTCAACAATATTACCAGGTTGAAGCATCAAGTCATATTGCTTAACAATCTTCTTATCCACTCGAATTCCCCCGCCAGTAAGGATTGCTTTGGCACGGTTTCGACTTACGCCGTCAAGAGCCTTCTGAATGAAAGTCATCAAGTCACAAACCTCCTTGACCGTAAAACGAATAAACAGACTTGAGGTGTTATTTCTTCTTTGCATGTTTCTTATTTGAGTTAATATATTTTGCAAATTTACAAAAAATAGGTGAGTTTCTGTTTCCTGTTTTATAAATATTTAAATAATTGAATTGTTGTGCCTATATACTTGCGGGTATTACTAATTTGTTAATTAAAATTTGCCCTACATTTAGTAAAAATAATGACTAAAAATAACTTCAGAGGGTTGTGGTGAAAACTATATCTATTTTCGTAAAAATTATTAGTAACCTAAAAAAAATTATTAGTAACTTATTTTAAAATATATTACTAATAGTTTTGGGTTTCTTAACAATCTGATTTACTGATGTATATGAATTGTTGTACGGAGGCGTATTTTGTGGGGATTTCTATTTGGTAGTACGAAATATGGTTGTAATCTTAATTATTGCCGCTTGTGGTTGTGTGTGAAATTTATAAAAAATACCTCTTTGCGCTCAAAAAAAGAG
>JAGBYW010000147.1 GCA_017628555.1 Bacteroidaceae bacterium
CTCCCCGCCTATGGCGACATAGTAACCGCCCTGCTCAACCTCCCCTACCTCTACCTCAGCATGCTGAAACTGCGCAGCATCCCCCTCACGCTCGCCATCATCTACAACATGCTGTTCGACATCCTGGTAGGCCTCATCCCCGCGCTGGGCGACCTGTTTGACGTCTTCAACAAGTCGTACACCAAAAACTCACGCCTCCTCACCGGCTTTGTAGAAGGCGACCGCACCATCATCCGCGAAGTCAATCGCAAAGCCCTCATCATCGGCGCACTCTGCCTCCTGCTCGTCCTGCTCATCTACCTGTTCATCCAGCTCATCCTCCAAATCGGATCATGGATAGGCGACGTCGGCAGTTGGTTTATCAGCCTGTTTTAAACATCCCGCCCCAGCGGCACACGCATACACAAAAAGAAGTTCTGAAGCGCCCCACCGTGCTCCAGAACTTCTTTTTTCATACCCCTCCCCCGCCCCCGAAATCATACCCCACTCACCCCACACCGCACCCCTCAATTTACCACCCTCCAACACCCCAAAATCACCCCTAAACCCATTGCCCCAAAAACTAAACCTATTGTAGTGAAAATTATTAGTAACATAAAAAAAATTATTAGTAACATATTTTAAAAAAGGTTACTAATAATTTTAGGGTAGTTTGATGTACTGATTATCAGATAGTTACAATTAGTCGTTTTTAACCTCAAAATTCATCGCCAAATACCCGCGCGTGAGTGCGCTACACACCTCCTCACCATGCCCCGCCACCCACGTCCACTCAATATTATATATAGCATCATCCTCTCTCCCCTGTCAGTAAGATTTTCCCTCCCAATTTTCAATTATTCAATAAAGAATCATTACCTTTGCCATAAACCTAATGCTATGGACAAGAAAAACAAAGACATTACCTATTTCATCTCCTTTTGCATTGAACAATACATGAATGCCAAAGGCATGAGTGAGACGGAAGTGATGGATGCTTTCAACAAACATAAAGTGCTTGACTACTTGTGCCAACACTTTGAAGTTTTGCACACACAGGGGCGTCAATGGCTGGTGGAAGAAATTGATGAGGTTATAAAAAGTCAGCAACAATAGTCCTATGAACATTTACCATGGAAGTATAGAAATTGTCGCGTCTCCAGAAATCCGTATTCCCAATCGTAGTTTGGATTACGGAGCAGGATTTTATGCCACTACTTCTTATCAACAAGCAGAAGACTGGGCAAGACGCAGATTATACCGCCAGACGCAAAAAGCTTTTGTTAATATCTATGAGTTGAACGAAGAGGTGCTCAGCACGTTCAATATTCTAAAATTCAACGAACCGACAGACGAATGGTTAGAGTTTGTGATGCAAAACCGTACACGAGTCGGATTCACCCATGACTACGATGTGGTTTACGGTCCCGTAGCAAACGATAAAGTTTATGCAGCATTTGCCCTCTATGAAGGAGGATTGATAGACAAACAAATGCTCATTGCTGAATTAAAGACCTATACTCTTGTGGACCAATACTTGTTTCACACAGAAAAATCACTTCAAGCAATCTCATTTTTAGAAGCAAAAGAAATTTCCCTATGATTGGCACCATCACACAATCAAATCTACACCTCATTCTTCCCTCCAAAGTAAGTGGATTAGCATGTCTGCTTATTGAGCATAAGGGTATGAGTATCGTGGACGCAATACAAACCGTATACGCCTCCCAATTATACCAGCGCCTAAAGATGGAGAATACAAAGACTTGGCATTTAGGTCCAGCAGCACTGTATCAGGAGTTAGAAGAAGAACTTTCAACCTAATAGTTTCTAACATGTATCTTATTGACAAAGAAAATAACAGCCTTGTGAAAGTTGAAGAGTGTTCGTTCAGTGAGTTAGGTATGAGCGAACGCTACAACTTGCAAGAATGGATTGCTAAAGAACCCAGTTCTTTGGGCGAAGAATTGCTGATTATCCAAAAGGAGTTTGACGGTTTCTCTGACACAAGAGAGCGACTTGACTTGTTGGCTTTGGATAAGTTGGGCAACCTTGTAATTATTGAAAACAAGTTGGATGATTCGGGGCGCGATGTTACTTGGCAAGCAATTAAATATGCCTCCTACTGCTCAAGCCTTACCAAGCAGGATATTATTGAAATCTATCAGCGCTACTTGGGGGCGTCTGCCAATGCAGAGGAAATGCTTTCGGATTTCTTTGACGGTAAAGACTTGTCTGATGTAGAAATTAACGTAGGTAATTCTCAGCGTATCTTTTTAGTAGCGGCAAATTTCCGTAAGGAGGTTACTTCTTCGGTAATGTGGTTGCTCAATTTCAATCTGCGCATCAAGTGTTTCAAGGCTACCCCCTACAAATACAATGATAAGATGCTGCTTGACTTTGACCAAATCATCCCCATCAAGGATGCAGACGATTATACAATTAAGATTGCGTCGAAGAAGCAATCTGAGAATCAAGACTCCGAAGCCTCTCGCATTACACACTCTAACCGCCAAAAGTTTTGGGCGGAATTTATTGAGTATAACAGACAGCATAATGGTTTGTACCGTGACTCTTCGGACACTTCAGGTGAAGGGTTGAGTAAAAACGTTAAGGGGTTAGCGGGTACAAAAATCAATGTGTTGATTTACAAAAATCACACTCGCACCGAGGTTTATATTAACCATTCGGACAAGGATAAGAACAAACGCCTCTTTGACTATTTGTATACTCATAAAAAAGAAATAGAACAACAGTTTGGCGGTGAACTTACTTGGCAAAGATTGGATGACAGAAATGGAAGTCGTATTAGAATTGACCAAGACGATTTATCATACCTTAAACCGGAACAACAAGAAGAAATATTTGAGTTTTTCATAGACACTTCAAACAGACTCATGAAAGCATTTGCTCCCTACGCAAAGAAATACAACGGCCAATAATTCAGCACGCGCAATTCTAAAAACACCCTTCATATTTACGCAAAAATTTTGGGCGGTATCCTCATCAAGGTACC
>JAGBYW010000148.1 GCA_017628555.1 Bacteroidaceae bacterium
AAAAACAAATGTGATGAGATTCCATATTAAGTACGGAATTAGCAAAGTCCAAATTCGAGATTTTATTTTTTGCAAATAGATTTTTGGGGTATAACAAACACATTTATTAAAAAGCAGAAACCCCGAAAACATAAAAAACATTGGCACAGCTATCCTGGCCAAAATCTGTCTGAATAAATAATAAGTTACTTCGTACAATTGGGGTGACTCGCAACCTTTTGTACTTATCCAACACACATGAATCATTACCACCCCAATTATCAGTGGGAATCGTAGAAACGAAATAACATCCGATTGTAAATTTTCATTACTGACTGCCAAATTTTGCTTCATAGTGATTAACTGTTTAGTGCACCAAACTATTAATCACTCACGGACACAAGAAAGGTGTAGACCTTTCTTTCGCATTCACGGGAAGCCTGAGAAACAAACCCGTCTATATGTAAGATTAGTCCACACCGTGAGGTGCAAACATTACCATATTACATATAGAGGGGTAAGCTCTAAAACTTACCATGAAAGCATTATTCCGATTTTCAAAATCAGTTTCTCAGGCTTTTTTCGAATGCGAAATAATAGTTAATGCTTGATTATGTATGTTATGTAAAAATAGAATTTCTGTTTCGTTCTTGTTATCAACTTTTTTGTTTAGTGCAAAAATAACGAATTAAACTGAACTGCCCAAACACCCCACAAAGGGATTTCTATAAACAACAAGAAAGGAGAATACCAACAGCGTCTCCGCATGGTTTTCTCCTTTCTCATTTCTCCTTTCTCATTTCCCTTTTACCCCAGCCACATCATCACCAACACCTGGGCGATGATGACGCGCATGAACATACAGAGGGGATAAACGGTGGCGTAAGCAATGTTGGCCTTGTCGCCGGGGAGAATGTCTGTGGCATAGTTAAGTGCAATGGGGTTTGCCATAGCTCCGCAAAGCATGCCAGCAGTAGTTGCTACGCTCTTTTTCATCCACACTACGGAAACTACGCCCATGATGAGCACGGGCACCATGGTGATTAGCAAACCGTAACCAATCCAAGCGAGGGCTTGAGGTTGCATTACCGTATTCAGGAAGTCTGCGCCAGCGTCAAGGCCTAAGCACGCCAAGTACATAGATAACCCCAGCGAGCGCAGCATGAGGTTGGCACTCGTTGTGGTATACGCCACCATGTGAAGGCGAGGACCATAGGCACCAATCAGAATCCCCATGATAATCGGACCACCCGCAAGACCGAGGCGCACGGGGAACGTCATTGAGGGAATATGGAAGGGAATACATCCGAGCACAAGACCGAGGACAATACCAATGAAAATGGTCACCATATTGGGCTCGTTAAGCACCTTCACGGCATTACCGAGTTCCTCCGCTACCTGCTTGAGGCGCTCCTTTTCTCCAACAACGGTGATGCGGTCGCCCATACGAATGACGAGGTCGGGAGTGGCCACAAGTTGAATGCCGGCACGCTTCACGCGACTCACATTTACGCCGTAGCGCTTACGAAGTTGAAGGTCACCCAAGCGACGGCCATTGACGTGTGAGCGCGTCACGAGAATGCCTTGCGACACGAGCTTTGTGTCCAACGAATCCCAGTCAATCTCTTTCGCATTCCAGTCGGTACGGTCAAGTTGGCCGAAGAAGACGGTCAGCTGATTGACAAATTTATTTTCTGTGATGAGTAGCACCAAGTCGCCCTCCATCACCACGGTTTCGGAGGTGGGGAGAATAGCGTTCTCACCGCGCCAAATACGGGTGATGACGAATTTGCTTTCGTCGAAACCGGCTATCGTAGCGAGCGACTTATTAAATATTGCGGGATTGCACACGCGAAACGACGCGATAAAGGCTTCACCTCTGGGCTTGGCCTCAACGGCACGCTCGTGGCGCAGCAACCAATTCTTCATCAGCACGAGGGCAATAATCACACCCACCATCCCCAAGGGATAAGTGACCGCACAACTCAGGGCGGCGCCCGATGAATTTTCGCCCACCATCTTGAGCGTCTGTTGCGCCGCACCAAGGGCAGGAGTGTTGGTCGTCGCTCCGCAAAGCACGCCCATCATATCGCCAAGCGGATACCCCGAAGCCCAAAGCAGCGCGAGCATCATAATCGTGCCCAGCACAACGACTCCGGCGGCAAGCATATTGAGCTGCGTGCCCCCCGTGCGGAAGGCGCTCAAGAAACCCGGACCTACCTGAAGACCGAGGGTGTAAACAAAGAGTACGAGACCAAAGGATTCGGCATAACTGAGCATCTGGCTGTCAATTTCAAGTCCCAGGCTGCCCGCCAAAATACCGATGAAGAATACAAAGGTTACGCCGAGCGTGATGCCGCGAAAGCGGAACTTGCCCAAGCCGAGCCCTATCGCACAGATAAGGCAGATGATTATAACTGCCTGAACGGCAGAGTGTGCGAACAGTGTTTCGCTAAACCACGAATACATAATTCTTAATTTCTAAACCGACACGCGCACCTACGCACGCGCTTTACGAGAGCAAAAGTAATAATAATATTGCACATAATCGGGGGCGAACTCAGAAATGATACACGCGTTGAAAAATCACTCTGGTTTTAGACGCTCGCTAATAAAGGTATAAATCACTGTGTATCAGTCAGTAATAACTTTGTCAAAATCTGTCAAAATTATTAGTAACATATTTTAAATTATCTTACTAATAATTTTTTTTAGGTTACTAATAATTTTTACGAAAATAGGTATAGTTTTTCGGCACTCGGATTTCAGCATTTTTTCGGTGCAAAACGAGGGCAATTTGAGGACTGAAAAGGGGGCACAAATGCGTTTTTTAGCAAATTATGTGGTGGGCATGGTATATTTTTCTTAATTTTGCAACGATAAGGTGGAGAAGGATTGTACGAAAAAGTCCCCTCGCAGGGGCAAAAACGGCATTCTTCCTCCCTCAAATTATTGTGAAATTAGTAATGTGCTTTGTGCGCACGGCGCCAAGGTACTGCAACCACATACTTAGTATTATATAACTATGAGTGAACAATTAAAGAAAATCAAGCAACTTGTAGAACTCCGTCAGAAGGCACGCCTTGGCGGTGGTGAAGTTGCTATTGAAAAGCAACACGCAAAGGGCAAGGCCACGGCGCGTGAGCGTATCGACCTCTTGCTCGACAAGGGTTCGTTTGAAGAATTGGATATGTTCAAACTCCACCGTTGTCACGACTTCGGTATGGAGAAGAAGCAATATTTCGGTGACGGCGTTGTCTGCGGTAGCGGTACGATCAACGGTCGCCTTGTGTATGTTTTCGCTCAGGACTTCACGGTGAACGGTGGTTCGCTCTCTGAAACTATGGCGGAAAAGATTTGCAAGGTGATGGACCTCTCCATGAAGGTAGGTGCTCCCTGTATCGGTTTGAACGACTCGGGTGGTGCACGCATCCAGGAAGGGGTGAACTCATTGGCAGGTTTTGCCAACATCTTCCAGCGCAATATTGAAGCTTCGGGTGTTGTGCCCCAGATTTCAGGTATCTGCGGTCCCTGTGCCGGAGGTTCGGTGTATTCTCCCGCACTCACGGACTTCATCGTGATGCTCGAAGGCATTTCTTACATGTTCTTGACCGGTCCCAAGGTGGTAAAGACCGTGACAGGTGAGGATGTAAGTCAGGAAGACCTCGGTGGCGCTTCTGTACATGCCACAAAGAGCGGTGTGTGTCACTTCACGGCAAAAACGGAAGAGGAATTCTCTGGCCTCATTCGCAAGTTGCTTTCATACATGCCCCAGAACAATATGGAACGTACGCCCCGCGTGGAATGTACTGACCCCATTGATCGCAAGGAAGACCTCTTGAACGAAATTATCCCCGACAACCCCAACATGGCGTACGATATGTATAAGGTGATTGGTGCTGTGGTGGACAACGGTGAGTTCATGGAAGTCCAGGCAGGTTATGCGAAGAACATCATCATTGGTTTCGCACGCTTCAACGGTCAGAGCGTAGGTATCGTAGCCAACCAGCCTTCGGTTTATGCGGGTGTGCTCGACTGCAATGCCTCACGTAAGGGTGCGCGCTTCGTACGCTTCTGCGACGCCTTCAATATTCCTATCGTTTCGCTCGTTGACGTTCCCGGCTTCCTCCCCGGTACGGGTCAGGAATACAATGCCGTAATCAGCCATGGCGCAAAGTTGCTCTACGCTTACGGCGAAGCTACTGTGCCTAAGGTGACGGTGACGCTCCGCAAGAGCTACGGTGGTTCACACATCGTGATGGGTTGTAAGCAACTCAAGGCGGACCTCAACTATGCTTGGCCCTCTGCAGAAATTGCGGTAATGGGTGCGAGCGGTGCGGTAGCTATTCTCAGCGCAAAGGCAGCTAAGGAACAGGAAGATCCTAAGGCGTTCCTCGCTCAGAAGGAAAAGGAATACAACGACCTCTTCACGAACCCCTACAAGGCTGCAGAATACGGCTACATTGACGATGTTATCGAGCCTCGCAACACGCGCTTCCGCATCTGCCGTGCGCTTGCTCAGTTGGAAACGAAGATGGAAACGCGTCCTGCGAAGAAGCACGGCAACGAACCTCTTTAATTCGGCGACTCCCACAGTTTTAACACTTTCAGACTATGAAGAAATTAGCTTATACCGTGGGCGGCAAACAACTGGTCATCACGCTCGACGAAAAGCGCGGTTCGATTCGCGCTATCGAGGCAAACGGCAAACCGCTTGAGCCTACAGCCGAAGAGATGCCCATTATCGCAGGAGTAATCAGCCTTGCACTGCTCACATACGAAACAGAGGTTGTTCACGACGAGGAAACCGACGTCATTACCCTCCAGCGCCACTGCACGCCCTGGAATTCGCCGGCTCGACAGATGAATAATTTGCGCAAATAATTTTGAAGTTTTGAAGCAATGAAACAATATAATTATAAGGTAAATGGAGTTGACTACGAAGTAACCATCAACTCTATCAAGGGTCAGGTGGCTTCGGTGGAAGTCAACGGTATGCCCTTCAACGTAGAAATCATCGGTTCTGCGCTTGCCGAAGGTGACCTTCCCACAATGGGAACTGCCACTCCCGCAACCGCAACCGCCGCTCCCGCAAAGGCTGAAGCAAAACCCGCCGCTCCCGCAGCGAAGGGTGCAGCTGGCGAAGGTACTCCCGTAAAGGCCCCCCTCCCCGGTGTAGTAACAAAAGTGCTCGTTGCCGAAGGCGATGCCGTGAAGAAGGGCGATGTAGTCCTCGTGCTTGAAGCCATGAAGATGGAAAACAACATCACT
>JAGBYW010000149.1 GCA_017628555.1 Bacteroidaceae bacterium
CATTACTTTTAGCAAAAATTATTAGTAACCTAAAAAAAATTATTAGTAACATAATTTAAAAAAGGTTACTAATAATTTTTTGCATTTCAGGGAGGGGAAAAATTAAGACAGCCCAAGTGATTTAAAACATTGACTTCTTGATTGTTACATCACTTATTACATACAACAAAAGCGAGCGCATATTTATACAATCACAAGATGAATATGCAATAACACCGACGTTAAATACGGCATCCCGATTTAACTCCACCTGCAACATTACACGCTTCCCGACAACACAAAAGGAGGAAACCCACACGGATTTCCTCCTTTCATTTTATCACAACGTCTGCGCCACGCGCCGACCGTTGGTGTTATTCTACCTTGCGCAAGAACATCATACCGCTGGTGTTATTGCCGTTAGGGGCATAGCCCTGAATTTCGATGTGGAAGGGCGTACCGGCTTCGAACTGGTTGAGTTCAAATCTATACACGACAGGCTGGTTGCCCACCTTTACGCTCGCATCAGCAGGGGTTTCCGCCATGAGTTCGTTGCGCTTCCAAAGTTTCAAGTTGCCGAGTTGTAAAGCATCCTCACCGCGCGTGGGAATTACCGCCAATTCGTAAGCACCATTTCCCGAAATCTTACCCGTCACCTCAAAGCGCATCGCAGAGGGTTGGGGCTGTACACGAAGGGGTTCCCAACCGTAAACGTATTCGCCATACGCCTTGTAGGCAGAGTAGTCGGGGGCAAAGTAGAGGGGAAGCGAATACTGCGTACCCGATACAACGGTGATCGCACGGAAGTCATCACGCTTCGCAACGGTTACGGGACCCGTGTATTTAGGAGAATGCACCGTAGGATAGTTTGCGTCTGTCGTATAACGGATGTCCGCACCCGGAACGTCGCAAGCGAGGGTAAAACGTGTACTGCCGTCCGCCAAAGTCTCCTCCTTTTCAATACGAGGAACGGGAAGGCGGTAGTGACATCCCTTATAGTCCATACGCGCAAAGTGACTGCTCAGGCGCGTGCGGAAGTTCTCAAAATTACGTTGGCTTTGCTTGCTCCACCCCACCTCACTCACGGCTTGGAGTCGGGGGAAGGTAAGGTATTCTGCATAATTCTCTGAACGATTTTCGTTGAGGTAAGCAATTTCCTGGAGTGCCTGACCGTGAATAAACTGGTCGCTCCAATAGCATCCCTGCACACCGAGCACGGTAGAGTTTTCCGAATAATCGTTTACGGGCATCGAGTAACACTTCTCCAACGACACGGGAGGCATCCACGTTGCCGCCTGCACCTCTCCAGGAATCTTCTGTTCGGGGAAGTCCAAATACATGTGCGTACAGGGAGTGAGAATCGCCTTATGCCCAGTGTTTGTAGCATGAATAGAGTCCGCCACATTGTGCCAGATGAGCGCCACAACGGGTTCGTTCACCTTGCCACGCATAATGATTTCCTCCCAACCGATGAGCGTGCGGTTCTTTTTCTTCATCATCTGCGCCACCACGTTGGTGAGGTATCCCTGAAGTTCAGAAACCTTTGAGAGTCCCTCACGCTTCATGAGCGCCTGACAATCGGGGCACGTTTCATAACGCTTGTAAACCGCCTCGTCACCACCTATGTTTATATATGAGGAGGGGAAGAGCTCAACGGTCTCTTCGAGAACGTCTTGAAGGAACTGGATGGAAGTCTCCTTACCTACGCAAAGCAAGTCACGGCTGATGAAGTGCTGCGTGGGGAGTTGGTGTTGCACCCCCGTACAGCTCAACCAAGGATACGCCACTACGGCTGAAAGGATATGAGCAGGGAATTCGATTTCAGGAACCAACTCCACACCGCGCACCTTTGCGTAAGCCACCATCTCGCGAATGTCATCCTGCGTATAGAATCCGCCAAGGCGCTTCTCGTTAGGACCTGCCCACGCACCCACTTCCGTCAAGCGGGGATACTTCTTGATTTCAAGGCGCCAACCTGAGTCGTCAATCAAGTGGAACTGGAGTTTGTTCATCTTATACATCGCCATCATGTCAATGTACTTCTTCACAAATTCCTTGTCGTAGAAGTAGCGCGCCACGTCAAGCATCATGCCGCGCCAGGGGCGTTCGGGAGCATCTACGATTTCTACACAAGGTGCCTTCCACTCGGTATTGCGTTGCCACTTTTCGCTATAAATTTCTGCGGGGAAGAGTTGCAGGAGCGACTGGATGCCATAGAAGGCGCCCGAGGGGTCAGCGGCAACAATCTTCACGCTTTTCGGAGTCACCGAAAGCGCATACCCTTCCGCCTTTTGCGCTTGAGCGTCTACGAGCAACACGATGTCGCCCTTCTTCTTGCCTTCCTTCATCACGGCAATGCGACCCGTAGATTGCGCCAACACTTCTTGCAGGTATTCTGCCTGAGCCTTGAGCGACGCGTCATAACTGATGGTCACCTTTTCGGGCAACACGTACACGCCCTCGGTTTGCTCCAACTGCACAGGTTGAGGAATGATGTTCACGCTGGAGGTTGGTTGCGCCGTAGTTACAACCACGCCCAAGAGTGCAAGAGCGGAGAGGATTTTTCTCATTGAAATTTGTTTCATATTATATAGTGATTATTAGCAAATTAGGCGAACGAAAATTTGTAATAGACTGACGAAAAACAGTTCCTCACTTATTTTTTCAAAAGTCTCAAATGTTTTAGACTAAGTCTCAAATAATTTTCAGAGATGCTATTCATCCATTCTTGGCAAAGATAGCAATAAAAATTGAGTTACCTTGCGATAGTTTTTAGCAATACGTGTGCCGCACCCGCAAATCTCATAAGAATAGTGATTTAGGGTGTAATTATTTGTGAAGGTGAATAAAATTTTGTACCTTTGCCCGGCAATAGTATGGGGTCACATTTGCTATTCCTTGTTGGCAACTTGGATACAGGAACCCTTCTTGAAAACGCAAACATTTTACAATCACTTTTAAATCCTAATCTTATGAAAAGATTTCTATTCATGCTTGTCTCTCTGCTTTGTGCAACGGCACAGGTTTGGGCAGACAAAGTGACAGACCTTTCGCAACTCAGCAATGACAAGGTCTATTTCATCAAGAGTGAACGCGCGTTCTTGCTCTACTCTGAAGCAAACGCGGGCAAGCTCAGTTCAAGTACTGGTAAAACAGTGGGCAATGTTCAAGAAGACTTGGCAGACCCCATGCAGCAATTCCAGATTATTAAGAACGGCAACAACCTTTACCTCTTCAGCGTAGGAGCGCAGAAGTACGTAAGTGCTAATGGCAGCATGGAAGACGCAGCTAAGACTGTGCTCAACATTACTAAGGTTGACAATGCTACATATCCTTGGAAGATGTGCCTTGGCAGTCAGGGTATGAACACTCAAAATTCAGGCCAACACAATACAGGTATTCTTGTTGACTCTTGGACATCTACCGACCCCGGTAACTGCTTCAGCATTGAGGAAGCAATTCCCATGGAAAAGACTTACGTTATCACCGTTCTCGGTACGGATGACGCTGGTGCGGGTGTAAGTTACAACGGTCAGGAATATAAGAACGAAGCTACTATTGAAACTACTGAAGTGCTCAAGAAGGCAGCATTCCAAGCGCTTGCTGTTGCTGGCAAGATGGCAGTTATTACTGTAAATGGCATGAACGTTTACGTGAGCTACTTCGACGAAGGCACTAAGTTCTATACTATTCAAGGTGGTCACGGTGGTTATGTAAGCATTAACCCTGCCTATTTGAATGGCGACGCTATGACGCTCACCAATGCAACAGAACCTTCTGACAACCGCGGTCTTTGGGCTTTCGTTAAGACAGGTTCTAACTATCAGGTGTACAACTATTCTTTGGGGCTCTCAAAGGTGCTTGGTATTACAGGAGATGAAGCCAATGCGCGCACTTCTATGGTAGACCCTTCTTCTACTACTCACAGCACGAAGTTTACGGGTACTTTCAACCTCGGTAGCAGCAATCCTTCATACATTAAGATTTCTGGCACGAGCAAGTGGTGGAACAAGCGCGGTGATTTCTTGGCGCTTTGGAACACTGGTAGCGTAACGGGTGATCAGGGTAGTAAGTTCTTCATCAAGGAAGTGGACTTCACACAGTATCCCGATGAATATTTCTACGAAGTAAGCGACATCAAGGGCGTTTCTACTTTCGCTCCCAAGAACCCCAACACACTTTGGTACACTACTTCTGCAGAAGCAACAGGTGTTAGCTACCCCTGGATGGAATACGCACTTCCCATTGGTAATGGTGAATTGGGCGCAATGATTTTCGGTGGCGTTCATAACGAAGAAATTCAGTTCAATGAAAAGACTCTTTGGAGCGGTCCCGCAAACGTGGTTGGCGCTGGCGGTGGTAACCGTACGTTCATGAACTTCGGTTCTATCATTGTAGAAAATAAGGACGAAGCTATCTGGAAGGGCGTTACCGACTACGTTCGCTACCTCGACATTGAGGATGGTATTTCTGGCGTAGAATTTAAGAATGCTAACGGTAGCAAGTTCACACGCAAGTATCTCTCTTCTGCTCCCGACCAAGTGATTGCTGCGCAGTACAAGGCGGAAGGTGATGACAAGATGAACCTTATCTTCAAGCTTAAACCCGGACAGAGCATCGGCGCTTCTGAAGTTAAGTATGAAAATGGCACTGCTTATTTCACGGGTGCTATGACTGTGAAGTACGCTGCGCGTCTCCACGTTGTTGCTAACGAAGGTGCTACAGTTACAGCTACTGACAATGGTATCAAGGTAGAAAACGCTACTGAAATTACGTTCTACTTGAAGGGCGCTACGAACTTCAATGGCGACATGGAAGTTCTCGATAACTACTTCACTTCAGAAACTGCTGCGGACATCAACGCTAAGACAAAGACTGCTATTGAAGCGGCAATCGCTAAGGGTTACGAAGCTGTTGAAGCAGACCACATTACAGACTTCAACGCTATAACAAAGCGCATGACCTTTGATCTTGGTCTTACAACGCCTACTGTTGACACAAAGACTTTGATCGACAACTACTTCCCCAACAACGGTGATGCTAACAGCACTGCTAACGACCACCTCTTCTTGGAACAACTCTACTTCCACTTCGGTCGTTACCTCGCAATCAGTTCTAACCGTAAGCCCATCGCAGCTCCTAACAACCTTCAGGGTATTTGGAACGACCGTGGCACAGACTCTCCCTGGAACTCTGATATTCATACGAACATCAATATTCAGATGAACTACTGGCCCACAGAAATTACCAACCTTTCTGACCTCCACAAGCCTTTCGTGAATTTCATTATTCGTGGTGCGCAAAGTACGGGTTGGAAGGAAGTAGGTAAGAAGTATAATGCTGGTCATGGTTGGAGTGTGCTCACAGAAACTTCACTCTACAACAGTATGAGTACTTGGGGCGACAACTACCTCGTTGCTAATGTTTGGTACACGAGCCACCTCTGGACACACTGGCGCTACACTCAGGACAAGGAATTCTTGAAGAAGGCATTCCCCGTAATGTGGGACTGCGCTAAGTTCTGGTTTAACCGCTTGATTCAGGACCGTGGTTTCGATAATACGAAGGACGAACAGGCTTCTGTACGCAACTACCACACTCCCTACAAGTTTGAACCCGACGGCACATTCGTTGCTCCCGATGAATTCAGTGCAGAACAGCATGACAACCAAACAGAAGACGGTACTGCTCACGCACAACAGATGATTTATTACCTCTTCATGAACCTTGCTGATGCTATTGAAATCCTCGGCGTTGAAAATACTGGTCTCACAACAGAAGACATCGCTAAGCTCAACCTCTATCTTGAAAAGACAGACAAGGGTCTCCACACAGAAACTTACACTGGTGCTTGGGGTAATACTTACAACGGCGTTAAGAAGGGTGAAAAATTGCTCCGCGAATGGAAGTACACTCCATTTGATATTTCTAACGACCGCGGTCACCGCCACATGTCACACATGATGGCACTCTTCCCAATGGACCAGATTACTCCCGAAAGTGAATTCTTCACTCCCGCTGTAAACTCACTCAAGCTCCGTGGTGATGCTGCTACAGGTTGGTCAATGGGTTGGAAGGTGAACCTCTGGGCACGTGCTCAAGATGGTGACCACGCTCATATTATTATTAAGAATGCGTTGAAGCACTCTACTGACTACGGCACAAATGCTGGTGCAGGTGGTATCTACTACAACCTTTTCGACTCTCACGCTCCCTTCCAGATTGACGGTAACTTCGGTGTTTGCTCAGGTATCGCAGAAATGCTCTTGCAGAGTGCTCACGGTTACATCAACGTACTTCCCGCACTTCCCAAGGTTTGGAACAAGCAGGGTGACGTTAAGGGCATGAAGGCTATGGGTAACTTCACTGTTGACTTCAACTGGAGCGCAGGCAAGTGTCAGCAAATTAAGATTGTGAGCCATGCGGGTGCAGAACTCAAGGTTCGTTGCAAGCGCGGTGCTATGGAAATCGAAAAGGCGCTCGTTACTGTAAACGGTGCCGAAGTTAAGACTACAGTAGATGCTAACGGCATCGCTACAATTCCTTGTGCTAAGGACGACGTAGTAGTTATCAACTTCACTCAGGAAACTACCGGAATCAACAGTGTAGCTACTCAGAACGGCGAAGCAAACAATGCAATGTACGACCTCAGCGGTCGTCGCATCGCTTCTGCAACTGCTGGTCAGATTTACATTCAGAATGGTGTAAAGAAACTCTCTAAGTAATCACTTAGATACGCATATACGAAAGACGGCATAACCAGATCTGGTTATGCCGTCTTTTTGTGTCTATAATACATTTGATAGTCAATCACTTAGACACCCCTAAAATTATTAGTAATATATTTTAAATTATGTTACTAATAATTTTTTTTATGTTACTAATAATTTTCACGAGAATAGGTATAGTTTTTTGAAAGACAAGAAGCACACGATTTTCATGCTTTCCATTTACGCATAAAAAAGGAACTGGGATACACATTACCTTTAAGGTTCCCAGTTCCTTTAATCTATCTCCAACTTACGTTTACCTATGACGAACACCATCTAAATATGAAGTCTACATAAAATCCTTTGAATTTACAACTTAAATCTTACACAAAAAACTCAAGGAATTCAGTCTTGTCTACAGCCTCAGAGTTTATAATTTTCTTCTTCAAGCGCGACTTCTTGTTGTAGATATTCTCCAGTTTATCCCCCATAAATAGGGCTATTGTGCGAGAAGAAAAATGAGAACCTAAATAAAGAAACAACCGAACTTCTGCTTCCATAATACCAGGGATTTGAGATTGCAGACGCAGGGTTATGTTGTTGAAATTCTCATCTACAATTTGCTGCAAAGCTCTAACTTTCTTGGTACTGCTAAATGTTGAAATTGACGATTCCAATTCTCTTAATACAGCGGTCGCATTTCGGTTACTGCCTTCATGGTCGAGGTACGTATTTATCAGTTGGTCGAGCACTTCAAACTGGTCTCCATACAATTGCTTGATACGTTGTTGAACTATATTCAAGTCTTCCTTTTGCTGCATCAGTTGCGTGTTGACTTCCTTCACTGACTCAATAATATGGTTGAGTTCATCTAATTTTCGATGGTTCTTTTCTCTATAGAAAAGGAAGGCTAACACAAACACAATCACTAACGCAACGAAGCATACGCTGAACAAGCGTTTATCAGCTTCGGCACGTTCTGCTGTTACAGAGGACTCATTTCGGTAATACTCTTTATGTTGAGCAGCAAGCTCTTCATGCATGACAAAAGTAATGGCTTTACTTTGTAAATTCGTGATTTGGCGGTCATACGTTAATGCTTGCTTATAATTTCCTCGTTCTATTTCAAAATCCCCTAAAGCACTATTTATTTGTACAGAATCTCTAAAGTTTGTAACCATGGGACGCGCCATTTTTATATAGTATAAAGCGCTATCCTCATTATGTAACTTTGAATATATACTGGAAAGCGATGCTAAATCATCAACTGTAGGCTGATTGTTGGGGAAATTTAACAAACTCAAATATGCCCTTTTTGCTTCATCATACTTATTATCCAAGAAGAGTGCACTTGCATAAAATCTCATACACTTCTCCAAAAGAATCGTATCCGTAGCCACATCAGGCAGTCGCATTAACGAATCAAGAAGAGTGAATGCTGAATCACAAGACCTCATACCAATCAAGGCTTGCCCCTCGTTCAATATTGCAAAAAGTTCATGGCGACGTTTACCTGCCCTTTCATACGCCTTACGCGAAAGACGGGTGTAACGCAATTCCTCTTTTGAATTGTAGGTATCATCATAGGAATCTGAAATAACTGTGTAAATTAGCCCTAAGTAGTAATTGTCACCAATCTCTATAGCATCCTTTTCCGCCTTTGAGGCAGAAATAATACTTTGTCCATAATTACCTATTTCATACTGCACACACGCAAGATAGTAATGCGCAAGCATACGGCGACGCACCTCTTTCGAATCTTCATAATAGTCGGAAGCGATGCGAATTAGGGAATCG
>JAGBYW010000150.1 GCA_017628555.1 Bacteroidaceae bacterium
GTAACCTTTTTTAAATTATCTTACTAATAATTTTTTTTAGGTTACTAATAATTTTTACGACAAGTAGTTTAGTTTTTTTCGCTATGGGTTTCGTGTGTGTTTCAAGCAGTTTTGCGGACTGTAAAATACTTTAAAAGCCTCCTTGGCAAGATGGCGATTTCACGATTTCTTAGACGAGGTTCATCACCGCCCATACAGATGTTCAGAATTTACGAATGGATGTTCCGATTCAAAAACTCAACAATCTCATCTCGGTCATTGACAAAGATGAAATGCCCTTCATCCTCCTGCCAATACTTATCGACCTTTGTGCCGTTATGCTTCAAGCGGTTGTAAGCGCTGGGCATAGAACCTGAAGAAGCGTCTTTGCCACCACCAATGAGCAACACCTTGCTGCGGATGGGATGCGTTTGGTAAATGCCCGTTGAGATAAAGGTAATCGTCTTAAACTTACGCGAGAAACTATTGTAGGCCACGTTCACGGCGCTACCACCGTTCGAGAGTCCGATGATGTGCAAATTCTCCTTATCGACTTTCATGCCCAATTTCTCAAGAAAGGGAAGTTGGCGGGTAAAGAGTTCGGAAATGTCCTTATGCGAGAAAATCCCCGAAAGGCCGTGCGTGCCGACTCCCATGACAATGCAGTCGTCAAGGTCCTTTAGGACACCGTTATAGAGTTTCCAAATTCCCAAATAACCATGCATGAAAAACACCACGGGATACGCCTTTTCCTCATCAAAATCCTTGGGACGAATTACATACACCGACTGTTCGCTGTCCACGCCCGCCTCGCGAAACAACTGTGCCGTAGTGCCCGACATGGGGAAGTTCAAACTCCAATTCAAATTGCTATAAGGCGCATAGAAATTAAGGAGTTTTCCCTGCCACAAGTCGCGACGGAAATCCTTCATGATTCCACCGCCTATGGGAATAATTTCAGGCAATATTGCTCCACCAATAATTCCGGCGTTGCAGATTTCCTCTTCAGGGAAGAGCGCGTTAAATGCCCAATGCGTCAAGGGCGGCAGTTTGGGATTCCCCTCCTTATCCTGATAGATCAAGCGCACACGGTCGCTCGTGTCATAACGGTAACGCGGAAGAGTAACAAACAATCCCACAACCATTCCCCACATCACCACCTTAAAAGCCCACGGACGCACCTCCTTAATGCGCTCACGCCACACACGGGCAAGCAACATCAAGACGAGAATGCGGTAAAACCACGAGGCGAGGAGGAGGAAGAGAACGACCAAAAGGGTGGTCAGAATAAGTTTAAAGATGTGTTTCATAATTGCCAGATTAGAATTTTATAAGTATGAACGTAGAGACGTCATACCATGGCGTCTCCGCAGATGATAGGAAGGCGCTATATTTATCGTTTTGACATAAGAACATAAGAGCATATTTTTATTCTCACGCAAAGGCGCAAAGGGCGCAAAGCATTATGTTCTTTTGTGCTTATGTCAAAATAGAATTGCACACAAACGTCATAGAATCTTTTGGCGAAACTTTCTGTGTTTACTTACCCCTCCAGATAATCAATAGGATTCAGGTAAAACATCTTTTGCCAGCCTAACGGAGCGTCATCAATGCGCCAAGGGTAAGGAACCTTTGTCACAATAGAATAATGAAGGTGTGCGGGAGTGGACTTCGCATTGCCCGTATTACCCACCGTACCGATTTGCGTATTCTGAGTAACGAAGGAAAGTGGCGAAGTGGTAATTTCGTTGAGGTGCGCATAATAATGCACGCGCCATTTAGGACCAAGAATCAGTACGTACTTACCGCCCTTCCCTGCTTCTCCTGTGGCAAGCACAAGTCCCATCGTCGCAGAATTTATCCGCGTGCCCTTTCGCGCAAAAATATCAACACCCTTATGAACAATGGAACTCCCCCACCCTTCATACCAAAACGTCTCGTGGTTATAACTATGAGAGCTCGCACCTACAACAGGCATCTTCAGGTTTTGAGGGATTAGGAAACCAATGTCAAGGATAATGAGCGCTGTAAGTATAAGTCTTTTCAAAAATATTTTCATAATGAATAAGGTTATGAGGTTATGAGGTTGTGAGGTTCTGAAGTTTTGAGGGTATGAAAAGTGAGGAGAGAGGAGTATGCCATGCGGAACGACACTCCGGATGGTGCTACTAACTACTCTCTACTAACTACTCTCTAATTTTAGGTTCTGAGGAGATTATGCCCGCATAGCATTCGTGTAAATTCGTATGCGATTAGCAAAAAAAATACTGAAGGACAGAGATTTCGTGAAATTCGTGAGATTCGTGTTCTCCTTAATCTTAATCAACAAACTCAAGGTCGTCTGAATAAAAAATATCCTTAGGAGCAACAACCTCCTGATCCATAGTAATGCCACGGCGTTTCATTGCCTTCTTAATCTTAGGAATATTGTTCGTGCCTAAAATCAAGTAATCACTCACCTGCTTCATCTCACAGAGTTCGATGCCCAGTTGCTTTTGGTAAATGTCGTACACCAACTCCGAGCAATAGTAAATCCCGTTATCCTTCTTAAACCCTAAGTCATAGGGCTTACCCAAATACTGGTGATACTTAATCTTTATATTCTCCGCATGCTTCGGGCGCTTCAACCAATACCCATCCGCACGATTGATAAACTGGCGGAGCGGAGTCAACGTCAACGTCTTCAGCGTTTCCAACACATAAGGTTTACCGCCCTTCATCACGATAACACCACAGTGCGTAATGTGTGAGCGAGTCCCCCATTTAATAAGCGGCGACTGCTGAGACTTCGACTCCTGGAATATCACATCCCCCTCCATCACATCCGTCGGCATCTCCGTCCGCTTAGTCATCTCCTCTGTAACCATACAGCCAAACAAACTTGTAACCGACAC
>JAGBYW010000151.1 GCA_017628555.1 Bacteroidaceae bacterium
TGGTTGCAAGTGGCAATGCTTGGCGTACGAACATCAGTTGGCTTACAAGCAGAAGCAAGTGGTGGACAACCTCACACGTATCGGCAAAATTGAACTCCCCGAGATTTCGCCCATCCTCGGAAGCAAGGACACTTACGGCTATCGCAACAAGTTGGAGTTTGGTTTCTCTAACAAGAAATGGTTGACCCTTGAGCAGGTAAAATCGGGCGTTAAGTTCGACAACATGAACGCCGTAGGGTTCCACATTACGGGTGCGTTCGACAAGATTCTCGACATCGAGAAGTGCCACCTCATGGACGACATCAACAATCGCCTGCGCAACGGCATTCGTGACTATGCCTTCGAGCACGGTCTCACCTTCTTCGACCTTCGCAACCAGGGCGGACTCCTCCGTAACATGATGTTGCGCAACTCTGCCACGGGCGAACTCATGCTCGTCATGCAATTCCACTACACTACCCGCGAGGAAGAAGCACAAGCCATGCAACTCCTTGAGCACATCAAGCAAAACTTCCCCGAAGTGACTTCCTTGCTCTACGTCAACAATTTGAAGTGCAACGACACGATTGGCGACCTCGACATTAAGACCTATCACGGCACGGATTTCATCTACGAAGTGATGGAGGACTTGAAGTTTAAGGTAGGCCCCAAGAGCTTCTATCAAACGAACACCGAGCAGGCCTACGAACTCTATAAAGTGGCACGCGACTTTGCCGGATTGACGGGCGAAGAACTCGTTTACGACCTTTACACGGGTACGGGCACCATTGCTAACTTCGTAGCGAAGAAGGCGAAGAAAGTCATTGGTATTGAGTACGTTCCCGAAGCTATAGAAGACGCTAAGGTGAACGCTCAAATCAATAATTTGGACAACACCCTCTTCTTCGCGGGAGACATGAAGGACATTCTCAACCGCGAGTTTATTGAAACTTACGGCCGTCCTGAAGTCATCATCACCGACCCTCCCCGCGCTGGTATGCACCAAGATGTAATTGACACCATCCTTTTTGCACACCCCAAGCGCATTGTTTATGTAAGTTGTAACCCCGCCACACAAGCGCGCGACCTCCAACTCCTCGACACCCATTACCGTGTCGTTAAGGTGCAACCCGTGGATATGTTCCCCCAAACGCACCACGTTGAAAACGTCGTGCTCTTAGAAGTGAGATAACCGATTCAATATTTTCCGTAAGTTGCGACGCCGTCGCAACTTACTCCCCTCAAATATCCCCATGCTCCGCCGCCACAACCCCATCCTCCGCCAGCGCCTCCTGCAACCATTGCAAGCGGGCGACATTAAGGGTTTGCAAGACATTCTTGCAAACCTCAAGAGCATGGACTTCAAGACGGCAGGATTCCTGCTTGCGGAAGAACTACTCCCCACCATCAATGAAGCGCTATTTTGGGAATGCTTCACAACCATCGTACCCACAAACCCGAAAGCGTACTTGGGCACTTTCCTGAAAGGGGCTGTAGCACTACACCGCCAAGGGGCACTCACACTTACCCACGAGGCATTGAGCGTTTACTCCCAATCGGGCATCTCTACCATTGATTGCCGCAAGGTGCTCGAAGCATTACTACCCCTCGCTCGTAAGCATGAGGAAATAACCTTCCTGTTGCGACATTTCACGGCTGATGTGCAACAACGTATTACGCTTTTATTACGCATCACTACGCTCCCCGCGGCTTATGCCCTCTTCCAAGAAATGAAGACCATGGAAGAAGACTCCTCTCTACTCCGCTCCACCTGCCTCGCACTCATGAAACGCGGAGACGCTCAGGCATTCCGCTTGGCAAGCATCTGTACGTCCTACTTTGGATTGGAAGAACTCCCCGGCACCTTCTCACTCACGCTTCAACCCTACGAACTCTCACGCCTCGATCAAAGTTACGAAACCTTTAAGGCGTGCTTTAACTAAAAACCAATCACTTACCATAGGAAATGAAATACTTATTCTCACTCCTCTTACTTGCTTCGTCGGCCACAATAGCCCCTACACAAGCGGTTGCCCAAGAGCAAACCACCACTCAAAAGGGGTTGTTCACCGTTACCCAGAAGGGCGAAAATTACTTCTTTGAAATTCCCGATTCGCTCATAGGTCGCCTGTTCCTCGCAACGGTGCGTTACACCAACACTCCCGCCAATGCCTCAAAATATGGCGGTGAGCAAGCCAACCAGCAATCAGTTTATTGGGAAAAGGCGCCCGGCAACCAACTCTTGCTCCGTGCAAATATGTTCTTTGCCGACACCGATTCTACCGACAACATCAGTCGCTCGGTGTATGTCTCTTCTTCCGACCCCATCATCGGTGCTTTTAATATTGAGAGCACTTCTGAACGCGGCTATAAGATTAAGGTAAATTCCTTCTTTAAGGATGACGATGCCGCTCTCGGACTCAACCGTAGCGCAAAGACTGCCTTGGGTGTTTCAAGCCTTCAGCGCGATCTTTCCTATATTGAGAGCATCAAGAGTTACCCCACAAACGTAGAAGTGCGCCTTGTAAATACCTACTATGCCTCAAGCGGAAGCATCAGCGCGCAACGCACGGGCAATGCTACGATTGGGTTGAACATCTCTTTCGTTCTTCTTCCCAAGGAACCCATGCGCCGACGCCTCTTTGACCCTCGCGTGGGATACTTCGCCAATCGTTGCGTACCCTTCACGGACGACCAGCAAACGGTAGGTACACAAACGTTCATCACTCGCTACCGCCTGGAACCCAAGGACTCACTTGCTGCCGACTCTATGCGTCGCGGTTTCCTTGTTGAGCCCAAGAAGCCCATCGTTTACTACATCGACCCCGCCACGCCCAAACAATGGATTCCCTACCTCATTAAGGGGGTGAACGACTGGCAAGTAGCGTTTGAGAAGGCGGGGTTCAAGAACGCCATTATCGGTAAAGAATGGCCCAACGACTCTACCATGTCGCTCGAGGATGCGCGCTTTAGCGTTATCCGCTACCTCGCTTCTAATATTGAGAATGCCTACGGACCGAATGTCCACGACCCCCGTTCGGGAGAAATTATCGAGAGCCACGTATGCTGGTACCACAACGTGATGACCTTACTCCACGACTGGTATATGATTCAAGCGGGCACCCTCGACGAAGCGGCGCGCAAGATGAAGTTTGACACCGAACTCATGGGCGAACTCATCCGCTTCGTGTCCAGTCATGAAGTAGGTCACTCCATGGGTTTGCGCCACAATTTCGGAGCATCAAGCCTCTCGCCCGTAGATAGCCTTCGCAATAAGGCGTGGGTGGAAAAGCACGGTCACACGGCTTCCATCATGGACTATGCGCGCTTCAACTATGTTGCTCAGCCCGAAGATAGCATCTCACGCAAGGGACTCTTCCCCCGCGTCAATGATTACGACATCTGGGCCATCCAGTGGGGTTACACACCCATGCTCGACGCTTACGATGCGGAGAGCGACCATTGGGAACTTGAGAAACTCGTTCAGGCAAACCTTCCCCACAATCCCCGTCTCTGGTTTGGCGATGGCGAAACCAACAAGACGAACGATCCTCGTTGTCAAACGGAAGACCTTGGCGACGACGCCATGAAGGCAAGCCATTACGGCATTCTCAACCTCAAGCGCATCATCAAGCAACTCCCCGAGTGGACGTACGAAAGCAATGATATTTACCACACGAACTTAAAGCGCGGACTCGGAAACATCATCAGCCAATACCGCCGTTATATGGGACATGTGGCACGCAACATCGGTGGTGTACAATACAATTACCGCACCGTGGACGAACCTGGAGCCGTTTACACGCCTACGTCACGCGAAAAGCAACTCCGCGCCCTCGATTTCATTGACGAGCACGTCTTCACCTGCCCCTCATGGCTTATTGAAGAACCCTTTGTAGCGCGCCTTTATCCCCGTCCTGCTGACCTCACAGATATGTATTGCGAGAGCGTGTTGAATAACTACATTTTCGATATCAGTGGTTGGATTGTGGGAGATGCTTTCAACGAAGAACTTCCTTTTGAAGACTACCTCGAAGAAGTGGACAAGCGCCTCTTCCGCGGTTTGGACAAGGGCACTACCCTTGACGCCCACCGCCGAATTATGCAAACTACGGCGGTTGTTCAGCTCAACGATGCCTACCGTCGCTTCTCGGAATACGCTACCGATAGTCCACAACGCCCCTACTTTATGGATTATTACGAACGTCTCCACCGCCGCCTCCTCAATGCGCGCGCAACGGATAAGGCCACGCGCCTCCACTACGCCAACCTTGCTGACCTCATCACTAAGGCAAAAGACGCGTTGAAGTAAACTTTCATACAACTATAACTTGGGTGTGCTAATATCTATTATTGGCACACCCAAGTTCTTTTCTACAAGCAATGCCACTCGGGTAGCGACCATGCTTTTAAGCAGAACAATCCCCATCTTCCACGAATTTGCCAAACCCATATTTCAAAGCAAACGGATAGGAGAAAAATCTTTTGGAGATTTACACTTTTTTCGTGTAAATCTTTTTGTATCAACAAGAAAGGGCGTAACTTTGCAGCGCTTAACACAGCTAAACTATACCTGACTAAACTAAAATTTAGGACGGTTTCAGTTTATTTAAAGAGGGGAAGCCGGACGGTTTAAAGAATGATTAAGTAAAGATTATTAGATTAGTGAATGCATCCGCCCTACTTTTTCCGAGATTGGCAATGGTAGTGCACCGAAACAAGGGTTACTTGTTTCAAAGTCCGAGAGGCGAAAGCCCCTCTTTTTTTTTGCCCTTATGAAACGGCACTTAATTACGTGGATCAGCATACCCCTTTTTCCAAAATATCACATGTATTTTTTGTCGTAAAAAACTGTTTTAAAAAGGGGCATATCCATCCTATTTTTTTCTATAATACTTTTTAGAAAAATTATTAGTAACATAAAAAAAATTATTAGTAACATATTTTAAATTATCTTACTAATAATTTTCGCCATCTTAACCCCTTTATTTCCAATAACTTACAAGACCACTATTTTCAGTGAAAATTTGAGCGTCAGGAGGCGCTATTTTTGTTGCAAAAATCGTCTATTTATAAAACGAGCAGACAGGGGGAAGCGCCACCGCTACCTTTTGTCTGCTCGTTTACTTAGCTGTTAAATTAACCATAAACGCCCCTTGCTCTGCTATATCATAAACGGGGAGTTTGCATACTGCCGCCTCATCTTTATACAGCTTCCTACGACGAACGCCCATGGAGGCATCAAGGATGAGCATAGAGGGGGCATAATAACTGAGCACGCGTGAGAGCGGAGCGACACTGCCGCGTTGCAACAACAGGGCGTCTACGGGCAAGGGAGTAGTGGGGGCGACTGAAGGCAACGGGGCTTCCTTATAATACCCCAAACGCGCCAGGCGGAAACCTCCTGCTTGCAGAACTCCCTTCCTCACCTTTATACCGCTCAAAAGGGTGTCGGAATGTACATAGTGGGGAGCGCCCCAACCTTGTTTATTCCAATAAGAATCAGAGATATAAGCCAATTCTTGAGATGTGCGAATGCTGTCTACCGTCCACAAGTAATGTGCTTCGGATGTAGGCACTACATGCACCGCCATGGCGTTGCGCGTATTATAAATAATGAGTTGGGGAGTATGCGCTATCGCTCTCCGCTCGTGAAGCGCCCACATTTCTACTGCTCCGCACACGAAGAGTACGCACCCATAGCCCAGCAGCATCCACTTGCGCCGACGGAAGTGAGCGATGCCCCAAAGCGTAAGGGGTATCAAACTATAGAGCAGCACCACGGTGGGGAGCGTCAGGGGAATCTGAAAGGATGCAAAGGGCAGGTTTGCTACGCATTGTAACCCTGCGTTCATTACATCCAATGTGGTGCTCAGCACGTCTCCGAAAAGGGTTGATGCCCAAGGGAATAGGAAAAACAGGAAAGCCAATGTAAGCACCAACCCTGCAAGCGGAACGACCCAAAGGGAAAGGAGCAGGGCATAGGTTGGGAAAGTGTGAAAGTAGTATAACACCAAAGGGAGCGTTCCTATTTGTGCGGCGAGGCTGACACGGAGCAAGTCTTGCACGCCATTTATCGCCCACCATTTGAGGCGCCACAAGGCAGAAATTCCTTCTGCCACAGGCTTGAAACGCGGGAGGCGCGGCACAACAATAAGGATGGAGGCCACCGCCATAAACGAGAGTTGAAAACCTACATCAAAAAGAGATTGTGGCGACCATAGCAGGAGGAGTAAGGCTGCGAGGGAGAGGTTGTGTAAAGAGATGCGGTCGCGCCGGAGCAACACGCTGATTTGCAGCAATGTGAGCATCACGGCGGCACGCACCAAGGACAGGGGCGCTCCTACCATTACGACGAATCCCCAAAGCGCAAAGAGGAACACCAGTTGAACGACTCCACCGACATAACGCACCGAGCGCAAAGGGCGCAGAAGAAGGAGGTTGAAAAGGGCAAAGAGGATGCTCAGGTGTAACCCCGATAGAGCAAGGATATGGCTCGCCCCCGTTTCAGAATAAAGCGCACGAGTTTCTTTGGAAATCAACTGCTTATCTCCTAATGTCATCGCCGCGGCAACTTCTAAAGATTGCCCTTCAAGATGCCTGCTCAAGCGTTGGAGCAACTGCGTTCGAAGCGCCGTAAGGGGATGCTTCAGACCTTTGCTTTCGGCAGGTTTGAGGATGCGCCAACTCGCCGTGTCGCAAAAGGCGGTGCCTGAAATGCCTTGGCGGTGAAGGTATTTTGCATAATCAAATTCACCAGGATTACCCGCATTTTTAGGAGTTTTAAATTGCGCTGAAAGCAATAAGCGATCTGAGGGTGAGGGAATTACGGTTGTGCTATCTTTCAAGAGGGTCAACTGCACACGGTGTCCCTCTACCTCCGCAAATAACTGATAACTCTTAGATTTTTCCTTAATCTCAGAGAGATGAGTGGCTACACACACCTGCTCCTCCCCACTCCATGTCACCCGCAAAGTATCGCGCTCATGCACAAGCAACGTAGCTCCTAAAAACAGGAATGCGGCGGCCTGTGAAAAACAAAATATGCGTCTTCCTCGCCACACAAAAAGGGACACGAGAAAGGCGCACAGCGCACCAATAAAGAGGGGGAGCACCCATCCTGAGACATACTCATAGCAAATGTCGGCAAGAAAAATGCCGACGATAAAACAAACTATGAGACGTGGAAGGAGCATTGTTTTTTGGGGGAGTTTACCTCCGATTTGTCTAATTGGAACGCACTTGCACAAGTTATTCAAACACAAAATAGGGAGTCAGGCGCTCAAAATCCTGGGGCGTAAATTCGGGATAAAGTTGCAGATCTTTCCACGAACGGAGCGGACCATATTTACGGATGTGGGTGGTGATCACCTTTACTTGTTCGTAACTCAAATAGGGATGTCGCACAAGGGTTTTGAAGTCACTTTTGTTAATAGATATAGTGCGCACCTCAATATTCTCACCGACTGAAAACCACTCCTCTATACGTTCAGGAAGTCCCTCAATATCTTTCAGTTGCGCTACACTCACAAAACCGCCAAGGCGCTGTCGGTAACTCACAATAGAGCGTGAATACCCTACCCCAATACCGGGGATTTTACGCAAGGTGAGGGTGTCAACGGTGTTTAAATCAAGCACGGTAAGTTCGGTAAACTTTTCCGGACGAAGGCGATATAGCGAATCTTGTCGCGCGCGATCGTGCTCCGTAAAATAGACCTCCCTGACAGGTGGAGGTATCTGAATATAAGGGCGCAAGCGCTGGTATTCTTCCTCAGAGAGTCCGTAGAGACGCTTAAAGTCTTCGGCATCCTTCCAACGACCTCCTGCTCTACGATATGCCAACAAGTTTTTCACTTGCCACGATTTCAACCCCACATTTATAAGCGTGGCGCTATCCGCCGTATTGGGATTGAAAGGAAAAGGGGTAGCAAAGGCAGTTCGTTCCGCCTCGCGTTGCCTTTTCCGCTCCTTCGTCGCTTCAGCAAAAGCCTCTAACTCGGTAGCATCTTCTGGAGATAATTGCACGGAAGTCCCCTCCCTTTCAGTCATTCCCACATAGAGCAATCCGCCACTCACACAGAGCAGCAGAAAAAGGAGGAGCAGGAGTCCTCGTTTCTCAGAACGGGAAAGGAAAAGACGAGACATCGGTATGCTACTGTTAATTAAATCATTACGCCATTATTTGGTTTGCGTGTACCCTTCTTTCTTCAACAATTCTACCAACTGCTGGCGCACATCGCCTTGAATAACAATTTCGCCGTCCTTAGCGGTGCCGCCCGTTGAGAGTTTTGTTTTCAGAAGTTTCCCCAACTGCTTGAGGTCTTCTTCTGTACCCACAAAGCCCGTCACGAGGGTTACGGTCTTACCCTTTCTACCTGCACGCTCCATCCGAACGCGCAGTTTCTGTTGGGTGGCAGGAAGGGTTTCCGCTTCTTCAATGAGGTCGTCCTCCGTAGTAAATTGATAGTCGGGATTGGTGGAATATACCATACCCAGACGTGATTTCCAATCTGACATAGTTATTTGTTTTTTAAGTAGACAAGTAAACAAGGTACGAGTAGACGAGATGGATACCGAGATAAACGTATGACACACTCCGCAAGGCATCTTTACTCTTTTATCTTTACTCTTTACTTATTTTTTCTTACGCTGGCGTAAAAACTCCAAACTTTCCTGATATACAACGGGTTTCAACAAGTGCATCCATGCCCAATAGTGTGCTCCAGCAATTAGGAGTTTCACGATAAGACGCAAAATCATGTGCTCTATCAATGAACCGAGGAAGTGGGCGCTCAGAGTTGTTATGAGGGCTATCACAAAGAACGGGAACACGTCCAATACCACGTATTTTAAGGGCAAGCGCAGGAGTTTGCGCACTCCACTCCACCATACAAAAATCCACATGATGTTCAACCCCGCAATGGCGTAAAGCATACGTTCTACCCCATAGGGATACAGACCGACTACGGCACACAGTTGCAACAAGAGGAACGTGGCAGTAATACATAGGTAGCGCGTTGAATTTCCCTTACTGATAAGGAGTTGCGCAAAGAGTTGTCCCAACGGCAAGAAGGGTGCAGCAAAGCATATTACTTGAAGTAGGGGTACACAGGGTAACCACTTGTCTCCAATTGCCAAGGGAATAAATTCGGGCGCAATAAGTCCAAGTCCCCAAAGGGCAGGAAAAGCCAGGAATGAGGTGAAGCGCAGCATCTTACGGAATACGCGCACCTGGCGGTCGGCATCGTCGGTGATTTTTACCAACACGGGCTGTACCACGTTTGAAATCATTCCCGTCAACATGTTTGTACCCATCAATGACCACTTATTGGCTTGCGAATACTGCCCCACCACGTTGCCACGAGGAAAGAAGTGTCCCAACAACGCCTGAAGCACCTGCGCATTGAGCGTCGTAAGCAGATTCGTAAGTAGGATTTTACAGCTAAACTTAAAGAGCGAGAAGGCGGGGCGTAAGTCAAATTCAAAGGTAGGACGCCAAGGAGAATAATACCAATAGAAAAAGGAGATACTTACCTTATACCCCATATCCATCGCCACAAGACTCCAATATCCTGCCCCCATAAAGGCTGCCATAAGCCCGATTGCAGAAGATATAAGCGATGAAGACACCTGAGAAATGGTACGTTCGCGCACCATGAGGTGCTTATAAAGGTATGCCCAGTGCGCTGTGTTGAAACTTGTGACTACAAATCCTAAGAATATTACACGCGCAACAAGCGTTAATTCCGGAGTATGATTAAACGCGGCAATAAGCGGAGCGCAACAAAAGAGGGTGGTATATACCACAACACTGATACAGACACTCAACCAAAATACAGCATTAAATTCGCGATGTGCAGCATCTTTCTTGTTACACAAAGCTGTTGAAAAACCGCTTTCTTGAAGATTCTGTGCCAGTACGGAAAACACGGTAAGCATTGCTACCATGGCGTAGTCAGAAACTTCAAGACGACGTGCCAATAAAATCCCGACAAGCAACATTACCACTTGTTGAGTTCCATTGCTTAATGCCGCCCAAAAGAAGTTTTTTGCAGTGCTCTCTTTTAAATTTTCAGACATTCTAAAATTACACCTATTATATATATATTGTGTAGGTACAAAGGTAGTGTTTTATCACGATTAAGGGAAGAGGCACAACAATTTTTTGAAAAAAGCAGGACATATACCTCATTGAAACAACCGCCCCACTTAAAAATCTGAGAAAGTTTTAGAATTTCTCCTTTTCTAAACTCCTCTTTAACGCCATCAAATTGCACAAAAAAGAGACTCCAAGTAGGATAAACTGCTTGGAGTCTTTCATTTATTTCATTGCTGGGATAAAAATTTCGTAAGTTCCGTCGTCATAAAACACTCGAATTTCCTTAACCTTGCGTTCTGGTTTGTCACAATTTTTCGCATTTTGCATATCGTTATAAGTAGGAAAACGATTTTGCGTAGTGTAATCAGGAATTTCAACAGGTTGTGCAGGTCGAACAGATGAAGGTACATTTGAAACATTCGAAGCTGGAGCGCGAAATCCGATTTGCGAGTCGGTAGGGGTAGTTTCTTGTTGCAGATTTTGCCCACCTCTAACCTCAGGATTTAATAAAAGTTCACCTCCAAGTTCAATGCCTGCATCCAAAAGTTCACCTTCTGCTGATGGAAAAGTATCTAAATTCTCACCCTCTGTCATCTCACCTTCACCAAAAAGAAGCCACTCCATTCTGACTTCAGGGAAGGCTTTATGAACTGCTGAGGCGTGGGTAATAGTTGGGTTTGTTCTACCAATAAAAATACTTGAAATTGATGCTGGGGAAACTCCTAATTTTGCAGCAAAATCTTGTTGTGAAAGATTTGCTTTTAGCATCACTTCTTTAATTCTGTTCTTCATAAAATTCAACCTTACATAAAAAACTCAGTCTTAAAAATCGAAAATTCAGTGTCTAAATTAGGTTCTGAAATTTGTCTCATTTTTTCGCAAAGCAATAACA
>JAGBYW010000152.1 GCA_017628555.1 Bacteroidaceae bacterium
AAATTAAGGGTCAAAAAAACTATACCTATTTTCGTGAAAATTATTAGTAACCTAAAAAAAATTATTAGTAACCTAAAAAAAATTATTAGTAACATAATTTAAAATACATTACTAATAATTTTCACGAAAATAGAAGGTGTTCTCAGAATGCAAGTAAGCGCTTGTTTTATAACAGTTTACGAGAAATTTTAAAGGATGCAAAAATTGGCGTGCTGCGTGAGGATTTTCCGTCGCAAATTTATGCGCTCCACCACTACGCCAACCGTCTCCATTTTCTTACCCGCACACACTATTATGAAAGCACTTCATATTATCACCCCCGTTAAGGATAGCATTGATTCTACCCTCGAAACGGTGCGCGCCATTAAGGCGTCAAACATAAATGTGCCTTTTACCTACACGATTTACAACGACTTCTCAACGCCTGAAAATACGCAGCGCCTCAAAGTGGCGAGCAAGGAGTTGGGATTTACGCTCGTAAATCTTAGCGACCTCACCACGCACCCTTCGCCCAACTATTTGCTGGTGCTTCAGCGCGTGCAACAGGAGTGTATTGAGCGCGACGCGGCAATGCTTATCGTGGAGAGCGACGTAGTTGTAGCGCCCCACACGCTTCAAGGACTTTACGACGGAGCGGCACAACGTGAGAACTGCGCAATAGCTGCCAGCGTAACCGTCAATGATGCGGGCGAAATCAACTACCCCTATGAATATGCCAAGGGTAAGGAAAATCAGGTGGTCGAAGAAAAGAAGCACCTCAGCTTTTGTTGCTCCCTCTTGACGCCAGAATTTCTCCGCCGTTTCGACTTCCATGAACTCGACCCCGAGAAGAATTGGTTTGACGTGACGATTTCACACAAGGCACTCGAGATTGGTATGAAGAATTACCTCTTCACCAACCTCCCCGTCATTCATCGTCCGCACCAAAGCCGACCCTGGAAGCAACTCAAATACACCAATCCCCTGAAGTACTACTGGATTAAGTGGACCAAGGGATTTGATAAAATCTAACGCCGTAATCAGCATCGTTTCCGTATGAGAAAAGTGTTTGTAACCCCAGAGTTTGAAGCGCAGCAGGAGTTTATCGCCTCGCTCCCCGAACGCTTTGAGCGCGGTGAGGGAAAGATTATTTATAACGGCCGTAACCAGTTGCGCGAATTTACGAATAACGGGGTGACAATGGTGGTTAAATCTTTCTGCATCCCCAAGTTTATCAACCGCATTGCTTACGCTTGGTTTCGCTCCTCAAAGGCAGAGCGCTCTTGCGAATATGCGCAGCTCTTATTGAGCAAGGGCATCGCGACGCCCGCACCTATTGGCTACGTAACCGAACGTAAGGGCCTGCTCTTCGGACGCAGTTATTACGCTTCCGTGAAGTCGGATTACACACATTCCTTCTACGACATTGTGCAACCTGGATTAGCGAATCGAGAAAAGTTTCTTGTGGCAGTAGCTAAGACTACCGCTCGCCTGCATGAGTGTGGTTTTCTCCACAAAGACTATTCCGCCGGCAACATCCTGCTTAGTGAACTCGCAGATGGCACTGTGCGCGTAGAAATTATTGACCTCAACCGCATCCGCTTCCGTGAAATCGGATTGGAAGAGGGGTGTAAAAACTTTGAGCGCCTGCCCATGAACGAAGAAATAGTAGGCATCATGGCGCCGCCTTATGCCGCTGCGCGCAACTTGGATGTGGCGCAATGTCAGAGTGCCCTCAATACCTATAACACATTTAAAATATAACCTCTATCGCTTCTCATGAATTACATCCTTAAAACGCTGCGTGCGCTCTCCGAAGTGCATCGGTTTTTCTGCCGACCGCGGAATCCGCGCCTCATTATGACGCTCCTCGTGAAGAACGAAGAGGCGATGATTGAGCGCAACCTGCAATTCCATAAGCAGATGGGAGTTGACGGATTTATTGTTACGGACAATAATTCCTCAGACGGCACGATGCGCATCCTTGAGAAGTACAAGCAGAAGGGATGGATTCTTGAAATTATTGAGGAGAAGGCCACTGGTTACGAACAAAAGCGATGGGTAGACCGTATGGTGGAGAAGGCAAAGCGGGATTACAACGCCGACTGGATAATCAATGCCGACGCCGACGAATTTTGGTACGCCCGTTCGGGAAGTTTAAAGAACGAACTCAGTAAGACGTGTGCCAACGTCGTACGTTGTCCGTGGCAAAATATGTTTCCTGAAGACGGTGTGCCCTTCTGGGAATGGACACACTACGTCCAGCCCGTACCCGATTATACGCCCTACGACCTTTCTCCCTATGCCATTTACGAACGTCGGAATAAGAAGGTTGCACATCGCGCTGACGGCTACATACAAATATCTATGGGCAACCACAAAGTGGCTATGTTCCCCCGTCGCACCGTGTGGAGCGAAGACATAGTAATCTACCACTTCACCATCCGCGGACGCCAGCAATTTATAGACAAGATGGTGCAAGGAGGAAAGGAACTTGAGAAACACGAAGGCAAACATGGCGGGCGCCATTGGAGGTATTTCTATGAACTCTACAAACAAGGGAAACTTGAAACCGAATACGAGCGCGTAGTCGGGCTTAATTCTTACGACAAACTCCGTACGGACGGATTTATTCAGGACTGCCAACCCCTAAGTGCACTATTAAAAGACTTTACTCCATGCGACTGATAAAAATGATTGGCGGATTGGGCAATCAAATGTTCATCTACGCCTTTTACCTACAGATGCGAAAGCGCTTCCCAAATACGCGCATCGACCTTTCAGACATGCGCCATTATAATGTGCATAATGGGTATGAATTAGACCGCGTTTTTGAAATTTCATATAATGAGTTTTGCATTGCCAAACCCTTGAAGAAGGTTCTGGAGTTCCTTTTCTTCAAGGTGATACTTGAGCGCAAACAAAACCTTGAGACCATGGAGGCGTTCACTAAGAGTTACGCCTGTCCATTGCTTTACTTCAAGGGCTTCTATCAGTCAGAGCGATTCTTTAAAGAGGTTGAGGAAGAAGTGCGCCAAGCCTTTTCATTCGACATTACTCAGGCGAATGCGGAGAGTCAAGAGTTGGCTAAACAGATTACTTCCAACCCTTATGCCGTCTCACTTCATGTGCGCCGAGGCGATTATATGGATCCGAAATTCTATAAGCGATACGGCACGGTGTGCCCCATTACCTATTTTCAGAAAGCCGTAGAAGACATGCTGACTCACGTGCCGCAGGCGCACTTCTATATTTTTTCCGATGATATAGAATGGGTACGAGAAAACATACGTTTGCCTCGCGCCACGGTAGTTGATTGCAATCGTGGGGCAGATAGTTGGCAAGACATGATGCTTATGAGTTATTGTAAGCACAATATTATTTGTAACAGCACTTTCTCGTGGTGGGGAGCATGGCTTAATGCCAACCCGAATAAACGAGTAATTTCTCCCTCGCGTTGGATGGCAGACATTGATATGCCCTATATTATTCCCGAGTCTTGGACAAGAATCTAATAGTTAATTGACACGCCCAATTCATGCACGATTTTGATTATAAAGTATCTGTAATTGTACCCGTTTACAAGGCAGAAAAATATTTAAAGAGATGTTTGGATTCATTAGTCAGTCAGACATTTTCCGACGTAGAAATATTACTGATTGATGACGGAAGTCCAGACAATAGTGGGGATATTTGCGAAGAGTATGCTACTAAGCATCCACAACTTTTTAAAGTTTTTCATAATCAAAATCAAGGCGTAAGTCTTACAAGGCAATTTGGTATTCTTCATGCTACTGGAGAATACAGCATTCATGTAGATCCTGACGATTGGGTAGAACCTACGATGCTCGAAGAGTTATATCAAAAGGCGAAAGCTGAAGATGCTGACATGGTAATCTGTGATTTTTTTGAGGAGAAAAGAAAAACCACATATTCCAAGCAACAACCTAAGAATTTAGAAGCACAAAGTCTTTTGTCTGAGATGTTTACTCATCTGCATGGTAGTTGTTGGAATAAATTGATACGCCATAGTTTGTATAAAACATACAATATAGCATTCCCTAAAGGGTTTTCGTGTTTCGAAGACTTATTTGTAATCACCAGTTTGCTACGTCATAACATTAAAGTCTCATATCTTCCCAAGGCCTTTTACCATTATGACAAAACGATGAATGAAAATTCAATCGTTAGGAAGTATACACTAAAAAGTTATCACGAAGACCTTCTGATGTTTGAGACCTATAGACGCCATGCTGAGACTTTGGGCAATGCAAAGCAGTCCTGCTTAAATACAATTTCCGCCCATCTTATAGCCCGAGCGTTTAACAGTCTCATCTTTGACGGCAAAACCTTTAGAGATAACTTCCAGTCTTTCATCCCTCTGCTTCAAGAAAATGAGCGACTTAAACCCAGTCGAAAAAGGAAGTTTATTGCCGCGTGTAAAGGGTATTACGCGTTATACAGATACCCCATGTATTTCATGCATCTCTTGAAACAACTTTTTAAGAAAGTCCCCAGACCGTAACCGTACGCTCTTAGAATAGAATTATACACAAAAAATCCAGTTGCATACAAATGAAAATTGTACATATAGAATCTGGTTTGGGCAATCAGATGCTTAGTTATTGTGAGTATCTTGCAATTAAAAAGGCAAACCCTACAGACGCCTGCTACATTGAGAATATAATCTTCGACATCAAAGAGTGTAACGAGGTTATCAAGCAGTGGAACGGTTATGAGTTAGAGCGGATTTTTAACATCAAAGCGCCTAACATTAGCGAGTTATTTACGCCTCAACAATGGGAACATATTCTTGCTGACATCAGGCAGACTAATTTTTGGAATAAAGAATGGAACTACCCAGTCTATTTCCCAAAAGTCTTCAAGAAGTATGGATTAAATGTAATTGACGTGCATTGTGATTTTGAGAAGAAGAAGATCATCACAAAGTCTTCGCCCAAGGTGGGTACATTACGCCATTTTCTCAAACATTCTTATGTGTCGGCATATTGGAAACACTGGACGCAACAGTTGCGCCTGCAAAAATTGATTGATAAGTTAGATTATACAAAAGACTTATTTCTTGTCTCTGACGAAAATCTCTTTGCTGGGCAGAAACTACTCTTCAAGCATCGCAATAGTGGCATTGAACGAATTGAGGCAGAGGTGAGAGCATGTTTTACCTTTCCAGAAATTACAGAACCTGAAAACACCGCCATTGCCAATACCATTCAGCAATGTGAGGCGGTAGCCATCCATGTGCGTAGGGGAGATATGCTTAATGCCAACCTTTATTGTTATCGGAATGGTTATTTTAAGCGTGCCCTTAAGTATATTAAGAAAAACGTTGAGCGCCCTGAGTTTTTCATCTTCTGCGACCCCGACACCACCCAGTGGGCAAAGCAACACGCCAAGCGTTTGGGCTTAGATTTGACTACTGACACCATCCATTTTGTGGATTGGAACAAAGGCGAAAGTAGTTTTAGAGACATGCAACTCATGAGTCTCTGCAAACATGCCGTAATTACAAACAGTTCGTTCGGATGGTGGGGCGCATGGTTGATTACAAATCCCAATAAAATTACGTGTTCGCCCGATTATCATATTAACACTACCCACACCTTCTAAGAGCGAAGTTCCCGCCTTATAAATCTTAACGTGTAACGCCCTGTAAAAGTCTTATCCATCGGCTTTTACAGGGCGTTACTTATTTGTTATAGGAATAGTATCTCAGTGTGTGGCACAGGCGTACCTCAGACTCTTACAAGGGTTGTTGCCCAGAGAGTCGCAAATACTTTTCTGCCACCAAGAATTGGATGAGTTGCTCGCGGTCTGCGTCAAAAAACTGACTTACATACTCGTGCGCATTATCAATAATGCGCTGCGCCTCTTCGGGGTGGGCGATGTAATAATTCATGCGTTCCTCAAGGTCAGAGAGGTCGGACTTAATCTCCACATAGTGTACGTTCGGCTGAAGTCTGCCCTCCATAAACCAGGTTTCACACGTCGGGCGCGGCATTACTGCCAAGCTGTTTGACGACATCACCCACTTCAGGTTTGTAGCAACATCGTTGCCCTCAAGCGCAAGGATGAATTTGTAATCCAGGTGTTCGCGGATGGTCTTCTTCGGGCGCTTCCAGTCGGGGTTTACCTCTTCGTTTCCCACTACACCGCAGTCACACATCGGGTGGTCAATATACATTTCGAGGAACTGAGTGCGCTGGCGGCTCCAGCGAATCTTGCCGCGGAAAATGGCTTTGTCCATCTTCTCCGTCCAAGGCTTCGTGTCGTTTACCCACATAAAGTGGCGCCACTTGTCAAGCTTCAAGAGCACGGAGTTTTGGTTCGTGTCGCTCAGCAGTCGGCTCTTCACAAATGCCGGCGCTTTGGGCGTGAAATATACGTCGCCCGGCACGTATGCCGCCCTGCAAGATTGGCGGAACCAACGGATGGCGTCGCGGAAGTCAAAGTGGTAGGCGGAATGGAATGTGGAAAGCTTAAACTGGTCTATGCGGTCTAAGAAATGGAATATCCCGCCGTTGCGCTCGTGCCACGTTTCTGCCGGTAGCTCAAAGGGCGCTTCAAGCAGGTTATAGTAATTCACGCGGTCAAGGATGTACGCGCGGTCGGGATGGTTTTCCAAGCGCTTGAGCATGCGTTTCCCCATGAGGCGGTACACGAAACTGGGCACCAACTTCTTGAGAATATTTCGCACATAGTAACTTCCCTTCGAGGGTTTGCCGCTTGTTAAGCGATACTTTAATGAGTCTGCCATATAGTCAAATTTACGCCTACAAAGGTAGATTATTCTTTTATATCAACAAACACTTAGGCATAATTTTCCTGCGCTTTTCTGTCTCCATAATACGGCGCAGAAAAACTAAACTACTTTTCGTAAAAATTATTAGTAACCTAAAAAAAATTATTAGTAAGATAATTTAAAAAAGGTTACTAATAATTTTAGGGGTATCTAATGTGTTGATAATCAGGATAGAATGTTGCGAAAAAATGAGACATTTTCCGCGGTTGGAAAATGCCTCATTTTTTATAGGGTGAGGGGTGGTGCGGTTACCAGTCCTCTGTTTCGTGATAAGGTATGCCGTACTTTACACGCAGGGTCTCCATGTGTTGCTGCGCATTGTCTTTTAGTTGCTGGTCGTATCGGTCGGGGTATAACTTCATGTTGTTAATTTGTTCTACATATCCGCTGTAAGCGCGACTTGCATATCTGCGGTTAATACTGTTGGCAAATTTTGCTTTAGAAGCCTTTTGGTTCGCACTCAGCCTTGCTCTCGTAGCCTTGTTCTTGGCTCTGATTTCCGCCTGACGAGCCTCTTGTTTCTCACGCTTCTGACGTTCTTTCTCAGCCAAATCTGCAGTAATATCTACTGCTACGTCTACTACCGCCTTGGTAATACTGAAAATACAGTCCCACATAAGCGCTCTGCGCTCCTTACGCTTTTGCTTGCGGATGGCTTCTTGTTCCTCTTCGATAGCAGAAAGAAAATCCCTTGCCTCTTCAAATTCGGGGTCTTCTTCAAGAACTTTGTTGAGGTAAATCTGTGGTATGTCGTAGTTTGAGCCACCCGTTTTTTGGGTCAAGTTAAAATAATATACCGCCATGTTGAAATAGGCTGCTGAGCGGTAGTTGAGGGTGTTGTAATTGTCGGTCTGCAAGATTTGTAGGGAGGTGGCGAATATCTTATTCTCGTCGGTAGTTGTTTCCAAGGGATTGAGCATTTGCTCAAAGAGGGGGATTTCTTCGCTACCGTCGGCGGCCAATGTCGTGGAGAGTCCGAAGCGCATGGCGGTGAGGCGTCCCGTCTCGGGATACAGCTGTATGAGGTCGTATTGGTTTTCTGTGATCGAAACACTGTCCTCGTTGAGAATTGTCCACGAACCGCAGTCGTTTACAACACTACCAATGGGCGTAGTGTAAACCACCTGGCGCTGCGGAATGGTGAGTTCGGGGAGCTTGGCGCTCAAGGGGTAGGTCGTGTTCATGTAGTTGAACCATTCATTGTAGGAGGCGAAGTTTTTAGCATTCTGCAATCCCGCTGCGTAACACTCATTGAGGGCTGAGAGGTTGTTGTACCCATACTGATTTGCACGCAGGAAATACAACACTGCGGTCTCCTTGTCCATCGTAAAGCCGAGACCGTTGTAGGTATAGACACCGAGGTTGTGAAGCGCCATCTTGTCGTTTGCGCTTGCCGCCATTTTCAGCAGGTTGAGTCCGGAACGGATGTCACGGTCAATCCCAATGCCTGTGATGTAACTTACCGCCAAGTCGTTTACGGCTTGCGAAAACCCTAAATTAGCCGCTTTGCGCAACCAGGCTACGTGTGCCTGATAATCAATGGGGCGTAGCAGTTCGCCATTCTTGTAAGCGATGGCGAGGTTGTAGGCGCCAACAGCCGAACCCTTTTCGTAGGCCATTTGGTAATACTCTATGGCTTTGTCGCAGCAAATCTTGTAGGCCTGCGAGGCGTCTTTGCTCTTTATTTTAATGATTCTGTTTTGGAGAAGGAGGAGGTATCTGGTAGCATACATAAAGCCGATGTTTGCATAAGCGTCTGGACACCCAGCCTCTCCCGATTTTTCGAGCCAATCTATAGCCAATTTGAGGTCAACGCCCTTGGGCGTACCAATGCCCGTCGTGTACATGTTGCCAAGGTTGAGCATGGCAAGCGCCGAACCCTTTTTGGCAGCCTTTGAAAGTAAGTCAAACGCCTTTTTATGGTCTTGCTCAAGGGGATTTTCTGAACGTAGAAGTTGCGGGTTACCCGCTTTGCCCACGTAGTAGCACAAGCCTATTTTATACATGGCGTCGGCATCGCCTTTCTTGGCGGCGTCAAACAGTTCTTGGGAGTAAGCAAAGGGTTCTTCCTTGATGACCTGTGCCGAGAGTGACAGGTGCATACACCACATGAAGATGCAGACGAGGAGGGGCAATGCGTTTTTCATGGCATTTGTGATTTGAGGGATAAATAATAACATGCGGGTGTCGCCCCGTGACGCTTGTCGGGCGCGAGGGGATGTCGCAAAAATAGTTAATAAATATTTAGCACTGCGGGCAAACTGTAAAATTCTGATGTCTTTGTGTGGGGGAGGGAAACCTAAAATCGGGCGTCGGAGGTGTGATTTTTGAACCCTTACCGCAGTTGAAATCATCCCCAAACCGTTTGCGCAAAAAACTAAACTACTTGTCGTAAAAATTATTAGTAACCTAAAAAAAATTATTAGTAAGATAATTTAAAAAAGGTTACTAATAATTTTATGGGTGTCTAATGTGTTGATAATCAGTAGGGATGCGTGGCGAAAAATTGTGACATTTTGGGGTGGCGTGTGTACTCCGTTTTTTATGGGGAAAGGGGTGGGGCGGAGCACCTGAGTTTGGGGGCAAAAAGGAGCGGGACAGAACTCGTGTTTCTGCCCCGCTTCATAGGAGAAAAGTTTTAGTGTTGGTCGTTACTTAGCCATCTGCTCAAGGCGCACGGTGAAGTGTGCGAAGTCTGCCATTTCAGCACAGATTTGCTCTGTTTCCTGAATGACGTGGAGCAGGAGGGTGAGCGTAGAGAGGTTTGCTTCCTCGGCGTGCATATTTACGAGCACTTCGTGGCGGAAGGTGCGGAGGTCTTCGCGTATTGTTTCAAAGACGGGGCGCATCTTGTCGTTGCCCTCAAAATTAAGTGCGCGGAGGTTGTCTGCCACCTGTTGCATGGCTTCTTCAGTGCGGAGGCGCAGGCCAAGGTAGCGCTCGCGTTCTTTCTGACTGATGGGGGTGAAGTTATTGTCAACGTGGTCTAACGCAGGTTCTGAAAGGCGCAAGAGTCCGTAAAGGATTTGGCGCAGTGAGTTGTGAACGAGGTGGAAGTCTGTTGACAAGCGAATGGCAATGGTGGGTTCCGTGCGGCGTAAGCAAATCGTTTCGCGGCGGCGGAGGTTCTTGATTTCGCGCTTCGTGAGTCCGAGCAGGTGTGATGTCTTACGCAGTGTGCGTAGGTTTTCTGTAAACAGACCGTCAGTCGTGTCGCTGAGGCAAGACTTGTAGCGCACGAGGAGTTCTGCCGAGCAAATTCCAATATGGCGCTGAAGCATGGGGAGTACCGCCTGCTGGTCGTTGGTTTGCAAGATTTCCTGGAAGAGTATGTCGCCCTCCTGCATTTCTTGAGACTTGTTTGCAAGTTTCTTGCTGCTGCTGATGAGGCAATAGAGGCAACCCGCGATGAGAAGGACGATGACGATTGTGCCTCCGAAATACATGAGCGCTGCTACTACGAAGCAGGCTGCAAAGGCTGCGCCGGCGGTGATAAACCATCCACCGATTACGGTGAGTACGCCCGTGATGCGGAACACGGCGCTTTCGCGTGTCCAAGCTCTATCTGCCAAACTTGTACCCATGGCAACCATGAAGGTTACGAAGGTAGTAGAGAGGGGAAGTTTCAACGATGTGCCCAAGGCAATGAGCAACGACGCCATAACGAGGTTTACGGAGGCGCGGAGTAAGTCGTAAGCCACGGTGTTATCCTGCGCTTCCGCAGGAACTACGAAGCGACGGTCGATAGCACGAAGCATGCTGTCGGGGATAATCTTTGTGACCGTCTGCCCCGCTGAATTTCCCCAGCGCACTAAGCTGCGCGCCGCTTTTGAAGAACCAAACATTTCGTCGCCCTCATTCTTGCGCGAAAGGTCTAATGACGTCTTCAATACCGTATGCGCTTTCTTAGAAGTAGCCAACGCTACAACCATAATTACCCCTGCCGAGAAGAGGAAGATGAAGGGCGTTGATGCCGACTCCATCAGGGAGGTCATCATGTGTGTATCGGGGTTGGCACCAGCAGTGGCAGAGAAATCTTGGTAAGCTGAAAGTCCAGCGAGGGGCACGCCGAGGAAGTTCACCAAGTCATTACCCGCAAAGGCTGTGGCAAGCGCAAAGGTTCCGACCAATACAACGACGCGGAACACGTTGACTTTCAACAGGTGAAGCAACTGTGAGAGCACGGTGAATACAATAAAACAACCGCCGAGTATGAGGAGCACATTTTCGTTAATGTAATCCTTCACTTCTGCCGTCATAAACGAGAGGTGCTTCAACCCCTTGAAGAGCATGAAGTAAACGATGGACGTAATGGCGATACCTCCGAAGAGTCCAATCTTGAGTCCGAGCCCCTTCTTGAGGTTGAACGAGAAGATGATGCGCGAGATGTACTGAACGATGGCACCAAAGACAAAGGCAATAGGCACGGAGAAGAAGATGGCCATAATCACTTCGAGTGCCTTGGCAGAGTTGATGCATTCGGCAAAGGTAAGTCCGCCGTCGCCCACAAGTTTAATCAGCGTAAAGGCAAACGCCGCCCCGAGCATTTCGAAGACGAGCGACACGGTGGTAGATGTGGGCATCCCGAAGGAGTTGAACGTGTCGAGCAACACAATGTCGGTCACCATAACCGCCATGTAAATCAGCATCACCTCGCGGAAGGTGAAATGCGCGGGAGTAAAAATCCCGTGGCGCGCAATGTCCATCATGCCGTCGCTCAAGACGCAGCCGAAGAATACACCTGCTGCCGCAATGGCGATTACCGTTTTAAACTTTGCCGCCTTTGCCCCAACAGCTCCGTTGAGAAAGTTTACGGCGTCGTTGGACACACCCACCCAAAGGTCAAAAATGGCGAGTCCAAATAGGAAGATGATCATTCCTAAGAAAATCCAATCCATAAGATAAGGTTATAAGGTTTTTAGGTTGTGAGTTTTTTAGGTTGAAATGTTTTGGCGTCGTAAGGTTTTTAAGTTTTTAGGGTTTAAGGTTATTCGGTTATGAGGGGGCGTTCGGTCTGCACAGTTCTGAAAACCTTAGAGCGAAGCGACTTGATAACCTTAAAACCTCAACAACTATTTTTCCAAGTGCAAAGTTACTTCTCAATATTTTAATGACTTAAGACTCGCGGTTAAGAATTAGTTAAGTTTTCGTGGAGGTACAAAATTTAACCAATTCTTAACCCTTCAAGGCGGCGTATGTCCCAATAAATTCTTATACTTGCAGAGGAAATGGTGTGCCCCTCACAAGCGTGAGGCGCCACACACTATATATTAAGTCCCCTCTGATTTTTTAGCGATGCAAAAACGAATATTAGTAGTAGACGACGAACTTGACTTGCGCGAAATCCTGCAATGCAACCTTGAAGCTGCGGGATACGCCGTTGATACTGCCGCTTCGGCAGAAGAGGCGCTCACGTTGATGAACAGAAATCCCGACCTATTGTTGCTCGACGTAATGATGGGCGGCATGTCGGGGTTTGCCTTGGCTGAGAAGCTGCGAGGGGAGTACGCCTCTGCCGTGCCCATCATCTTCCTCACGGCAAAAGACACGGAGGACGACTTGCTCCAAGGGTTTTCCGTGGGGGCGGACGATTACATCAGCAAACCCTTCTCCCTGCAAGAGGTGTTGGCGCGCGTAAAGGCAGTGTTGCGCCGCACGGGGCAGGCAGAAGCGACGAGCAATAAGTCACACGCCTCCGACCTCCTTTCGCTCGACAGCCTCCGTAAGATGGTGCGCATTGGCGAAGATGAAATTCCGCTTTCCAAAAAGGAGTTTGGCATTCTCAACATCCTTGTGTCAAACCCCGGGCGCGTCTTCTCGCGCGAAGAAATACTGGAGCAGGTGTGGCAAGGAGAAAGTTTCGTGCTCGACCGCACCGTGGACGTGCACATTGCCCATGTGCGCAAAAAACTGGGCGATATGGGCAACCGCATCGTCAATCGACAGGGACACGGGTATTGCTTCGTGACGGCATAACTCAACCGCCCGTCGCGCACCTCCCGTTTTGCCCTCCCACATCCCCAAAAACTTCTCCATTTTACAGTCTAAAAAAAGCCCGTAACTGTTGCGTAAAAAACTAAACTACTTGTCGTAAAAATTATTAGTAACCTAAAAAAAATTATTAGTAACATATTTTAAAAAAGGTTACTAATAATTTTGGGGTAGTCTAATCTGTTGATTATCAGGAGTATCGCAGGGTGAAAAATTGTTACATTTTTCGCAATCATTTTACGCGTAATTTTTCTCAAAAATCTATTGCGAGAAGCGCCCTCTGACGGGCTTCTCCTCACATCTGACTCATGCGTCTTTCTTATAAAACCAAACTGCTCACCAACTTCTCCGCGCTCTTCGCGCTCTTCGCCATTATCCTCGTGCTCTTTCAGGGGCAGCGCGAGGAGCAATATAAGATGGACTTGCTCGAAAGCCGTTTGCGCAGTTATGCAGACCTGATTTCGGGGTTTGAATGTATCAAGAACAAAGATATAAACAATGCCGTCGTTGCCCCATTGCTGGGCGCGCTCCCTAAGGAACTGCGCATCACGGTGCTTTCCCCCGACGGCGCGGTGCAGTATGATTCGCGCGAGGTGGGGCTCGAGGCGATGGACAACCACCTGACGCGCCCCGAAGTGGCAGAGGCGATTAAGTCGCACGAGGGGCATTTCATTCGCACCTCCTCCACCACGCAGCGCCCCTTCTTCTACTTCGCAAAGGCTTACCCCGACTGCATCGTGCGCGTAGCGTTGCCCTACGACCGTGACGTGGAAAACCTCTTGAAGCCCGACAACGTCTTCCTGTGGTTCGTGCTCATGGTCTTCCCCATCGTGTTGGTGCTGCTCATCTACGTGTCCGACCACTTTGGCAAGTCTATCACCATGCTCCGCCGCTTTATTGATGCCGCCGAGCGGGGGTTGGTTGATTACAATCACTTCCGCTTCCCCGATAGTGAGTTGGGGAAAATCAGTCGTACGATTCTCGAGAAATATAAACAGTTGGAAGACAGCCACCGTGCCGTATTGCGCGAACGCGAAAAGCGTCGCATTTACAAGCGCGATATGTCGAATAATATTACGCATGAGTTGCGCACGCCCGTGAGTAGCATCAGCGGGTATCTCGAAACCCTGCTCACGGCTACAAACCTCAGTGAGGAGCGCCGTCAAGGGTTCTTGAAGCGCGCACACCTACAAACCCAGCGCCTTGCGGCCATCATTCGCGACGTCTCACTCATCACCAAGGTTGATGAAGCGCCCGAAATGATTCCCCGAGAGGGGCTTTCGCTTCCCCTTGTCGTGGCGGAAGTTTGCGAAGAGCTTTCTGCGCAAATTCAGCAACACCGCGCCACGCTTCACCTTCAATTTCCCGAAGAGGCACTGCTCAATGGCAACTACTCCCTGCTTCACGCCATCTTCCGCAACCTCATTGAAAATTCCTTGCGTTACGGTCCCGAGGGTGTGGAACTCCATCTCGCGTTGGAGCGTCAGGATGCCACACATTATTATATTACCTATTACGACAACGGGGGCGGGGTAGAGCCGCAGCACCTCTCTCGCCTCTTCGAGCGCTTCTATCGGGCACAAGAGGGACGCACGCGCGACAGTGCCGATACGGGGGGCACGGGGCTCGGACTTTCTATCGTCAGAAACGCCGTGCTCTTCCACCGCGGAAGCATCTCCGTGCGCAACCGTCCCGAGGCGGGATTAGAATTTACCTTCTCGTTAGGAAAATAACAAAGATGGTGCACCATCTGTTGGGCGCATTAAAAATTATCTCCCTATCAATTTCATTTAAGTCGGACTTAATTTGAAAAGATAGGGAGATAATTTTTTGTATGTCGGTTATGCGTTGAGCGGATGTCGAAATCAGTAATGTTAGGTCTGATTTTTATTTCAGAAAGCGAGCGGAGAGCCACTTTCTGATGGGTGCATCGTACCACTTCATCAATACAAACGCCACGAGGATACTTCCCGCCATGACGCCGAGTGATTGCCAGGGAACTGCGGTAAAGTTGTACTGCCCGTTGGCAATAAGTCCGGCGTAGAAGAGGTACATCAGCGGATAATGCACGGTGTAAAGTGGGTAAGAGAGGTCGCCAAGGAAGGTGGCAGTACGCTTCGTAGTGGTAGAAACAGACATGCTCGACGCTGCCAGTAATACGATGGCGGGGAAAATGAGCATGATGCACGTCATTTCAAACACGCCGTTCATGCAAAGCGGTTGCATCGCCTCGATGTAAGGCACGGCAAAGAGGGCAAGTAACATTGCTGTGCACAACCAAAAGGCACCACGAACGGGGCGCGGACGGAAGGTGCGGGCAAGCAACATGCCGAGCGAGAAGGGGAAGAGCATGCGCAGACTACCGCCCAGGAAGTTTACGGCGTCAAGCGTCCAACCCACACCAATACTTCCGTAGCCCGAAATGTTGCATGTGGCAAACCAAAAGAAGGTGATGCCGAGCAGGGCAACAAGGATGGCGAGCGCTTTCGTAGAGAGGCGACGCAGGAGCAGGGCATAGAGAATGTTGCCGATGTATTCGAAGAAGAGCGACCAGAAGGGACCGTTGAGCGGGAACATTTCTCCGTTGCCGCGCACCTCATAACTGCCGCCGGGAACGGAGGGGATGAACAAGAAGGTGAGGGCAAGGCAGAGCAATACCGCAGACGTTGATACCGCTTCGCCACTCCACGTGACGCCACCCTGAATGAGGAACGTGATGGCACCGATAATCGCACCCGCAATGAGCATGGGGTGCAAGCGGATGAGGCGGCGCTTAAAGAAGTTGCCGATGGTGAGTCCCTGACTCCAACGGTCGTCGTAAGCATAGGCAATGACGAAACCGGAGAGCAGGAAGAAGAAGTCAACGGCGAGATAACCGTGGTTGAAGGAGCGGATGATGCCATCGCCTGCGCCGTTGGTGGCTGCGGCAAAGGCAAATCCTTCGTTCACATGATACCAGAGTACGGCAAGGGCGGCAACTCCGCGGAGCCCATCGAGAAGGGCGAAGTGGGGTTTCTGAGGTAACATTGTATGAGGGGGATGTGTGGGGTAAAAATACCCTAGTTTTAGGGTGTTTGTAACTGATTGAAAATCAAATATCTATAAAGGCGAAAATTATTAGTAATATATTTTAAATTATGTTACTAATAATTTTTTTTAGGTTACTAATAATTTTTACGAAAATAGATATAGTTTTTTCAAGGTCTGATAGGGGTGTTGCGAGGGGGCAAAAAAGGGGTGATTTTTTACCGCACAGCAATCAGATTTTAGACCCGAAAAATCATTTTAGCGCCGTAGCGAACAGAATAACGAAACGCTCACCACCCATTTGAGGGGCGGGAGCGTTCGTTGTAGGTACACTATATATAATATGTGTAGTCGGATTATTGGCGTGAGAAGCGGAAGCCCTTGAAGTAAGCCTGTACTTCTTCACCTGAAGTATTTGTGAGACGAATCTTCTGTGCCTTCATGCCAGTGAGTTCACCGCCCGTGTGGATTACGGTGTCGTCGGCAGAGTAGTGAAGAAGGCTTACCTTGCGCCAGTTGCCGTCTTCGCCCTGAAGTTCAAGCGTGAACTTTTCAGCCACACCCTTCACACCAAAGTTGAAGTCCATGCCCTGCATGCTCACTGCGCGGTCAGAGTTAATCACAAATTCAGCACCAGGTGCCCAGTTTACCACTTCAAGTACGTCGTTTACGCGAACGTCATTGCCGCGCGCTGTAACCGTGAGCTTAGCCAACTGAGGAACGGTAGAAGTGATAGAGTAGGGTTGGTATTCGCAAACGGGGCTGTAGGCTGTGTTGTGCGCAGCGTTGTAAGCGTTCACCGTATTTGCGAAAATCTCGTTCAAGGTGGGGATAAGCACGAGCGAACCTACCTTAATACCAGGCTGGTGGGGGTGAAGGATGTCAGAGTTCGCAAGGTTGTACATCTGTGCCTGGATAGAGCGTGCTTCCTTATAGAGGTTGTCGAAATTGATAAAGCCAGAAGCCTTGTCAAGGTTCGTCATTGCCGTAGCACATACGTTCATACCAAACTGAGCAACGAGTTTGCCGTATTCCAACCAGGGACGCTGTTCCACGATAAGCGCGGGGTTCGTCTTGTCAGCAAGAAGGAGGTTAATTGCCAACTCAAGTTCCATACACTTGCCGTAGAGCTGTGCAATAGCATTCTTGTCGCCCTTCACAGCTGCCTTAGCGATGGGCTGAAGTTCGCGGCTTTCGTCACGACGGAAACCATGGCCGTTAGGACCGAGGTCTTCGTTGTAAGAAGCCCAAATCTTGAGCGCTTCAGCACTTTCGGGAAGGAGATCTTTAAGCGCCTTGTCCCAACTTGACATGTAGTCGTAGTTCTTCATGTTCCAAGTGTAGTCCGCAATGCTGTAGAGCGCAATCTTAGAAGACTCTGCGTGCTCCATGGGGTTACTTACGAAACCAGAAAGGTCATCAGCAATGTCAAGGCCGTTGCCGTAGGTGGGACCGAGAAGAATGTGGTCGCGCACGAAGTCAGACACGGGGAAGTTCAACCAGATGTAACCCTTGCGCTGGATGCGTTCATTGATCCATTCCATAGACTCCTTGTCAATCGTGTGTACTACAGAGTTACCTGTCCACATGATTTCAACAGACTTGTCCATGTCGCTACCGAGCGTGCGGAGGTAACCGCCCTTTTCGTTTGCCCAACCGCGGTTGTATTCCGTAGGACACATTACGAGAGGACTAACGTCGCCTTTTGCCTTCACGAAATTCGTGTTGATGTAGTTGAGAAGGTCAGCCTGCTTGTCTGCCTTTGTGCCTTCGCCCCAAATGTCGTCAAAGAATACGGCGAACGAGCGCACACCAAGCTGATACATGGTTTCGAGCTTGTTCATCATGGCATCGCGGTCAGCTTCTGTCCACTTAATATCCACCCCGGGGTGAATTGCCCAGTAGAAGTTTACGCCGTTCTTGTGCGCTGCATCAAGGAGCACCTTAAGGCGTGCTGCTTCTTCCGCGGGATAAGGCACGCGCCACTTGTCGCGGTGGTAGGGGTCGTCCTTGGGACCGTAGATGTAAACGTTCATCTTGTTCTTCGCGTAGAAGTCGAACTGTGAAAGGCGGTCTTCCTGGCTCCAAGGTGTGCCATAGAATCCTTCAACTACGCCACGGAATGCTACGTCGGGGAAGTCGGTGATGGCACAAGTCTGCAACTTGCCATACTTCATCATAGCGAGGAGCGACTGTACGCCGTAGAACGCACCGCGTTCGTCAGCGGCAGCAATAACAATCTCCTTGTCAGTCACCTTGAAGTAATAACCTTCTGCCTTTGTGGGGACGAGTTTCTTATACTTCTTAATCGCCTTCTGATTGCCCCAACCGAGGGTTACCTTAAAGGCTGCCTTGGGCGCAACGGCGGGAGCAGCCGTGTTGAGTGCGTCAAGGGCATAAGACGAAGTGACAGTCTTGTCAGTAACTACCGTCCATTCTGCGGGAATGTCAATCAAGAACTCCGCAAGGTTTTCTACCTGCTGAGGAACGGGGTTGATGTTGCTCACCTGTGCCTGAGTGGTCATAGTGCCAAGGCAGAAGAGGGAAGCAAGAATGAGTTTTTTGTTCATATCACATTAATATTTAATGAAATGAGAAATGAGAAATGAAAAAGGAGAAAGTTGCTGGCGCATTGAAGTCCCGCATGGTATTTCTCATTTCTCCTTTTTCCTTTCTCCTTTAATAATTTACTTTTTCGGTGTACGTTCCAAAGTGGTCAATACGAACTGCCAATACTTTTCTACGCTGGGGATGTAGCAACGTTCGTTGGGTGTGTGGGGAGAACGCATCGTGGGACCGAAGCTGACCATATCCATCTTGGGATACTTCGCACCGATAACACCACATTCAAGGCCTGCGTGAATTACCTGCACCTTGCTGTCAGCGCCAAAGAGTTCCTTGTACACATCCTTCATGAGCGCCACGATTTCGCTTTCGGGGTTGGGCTGCCAAGCGGGATAAGCACCGTCGAGTTCTATCTTCATGCCCGCCATTGAGAACACGCTTTCCAAAGTTTCCGAACAGCAGTCGCGCATACTGTCGCGAGAAGAGCGAACGAGCACCTTGAACATCACCTTACCCTCGCCGATTTCTACGATTGCAAGGTTAGAAGAAGTTTCTACGATGCTGGGCACTTCGGGAATGAAGCGCATCACGCCATTGTGGCAAGCGCAAAGCGCGTTTACGAGATTGTCCTGAATTTCTTCGGGAACGAGCGCAGCGGGTAAGTCTGCGTCTTCAATATCAAGCGTCAACGCCTTTTCTACAAAGCCATATTCGCCCTTGAAAGTTTCGCGCCATTCGTCAACCACTTCCTTGAGTGCGTCAACATTCTCAGCGGGAACGGTAAGAACGACATCGCAGTCGCGAGGAATCGCATTGCGCATGTTACCTCCCTGCCAAGAAGCGAGGCGTGCTTCAAAGTTGGCAATAGCATCCTGCACGAGGCGCGCCATCATCTTATTGGCATTGCCACGACCTTCGTTAATTTCAAGACCAGAGTGACCGCCGAGCAAGTTGTGGATGCCGATTTTCACAGCAGCGTCGCCCTCGGGCACTTCTTCTTCCTTGTATTCCAATGACGCAGTGAGGTTCACACCACCTGCCGAACCAATCATAAATTCTCCGAAAGTTTCGTTGTCAAGGTTGAGAAGAATTTCACCCTTCAAGAGGTCGGCACTCATATTGTTCACACCGCCCATTGTAGACTCTTCGTCGGCAGTGATGAAACCTTCAAGGGGACCGTGCTTGAGCGTATTGTCTTCCATAATCGCCATGATGGTTGCCACAGCCATACCATCGTCGGCACCGAGTGTCGTATTCTTTGCCTTCACCCACTCGCCGTCAATCCAAGTTTCGATAGGGTCGGTTTCAAAATTGTGAGGCGACTCGGGAGTCTTCTGAGGCACCATATCCATATGGCCCTGAAGCGTCACAACCTTGCAATCCTCCATACCGGGAGAGGCAGGCTTATACATAATTACATTGCCAGCGTCGTCAAGTTTTGCTTCAACGCCCTTTTCCTTCGCCCAGTCAAGGAGGAACTTCTGAATCTTTTCAAGGTGTCCGCTGGGACGGGGCACTTGCGTGAGAAGGTAAAAATTCTCCCAAATAGCCTTGGGCTGGAGATTTCTAATTTCTGACATAGTATTAAATTTTTATTTTGAATGTGAATATTTTTTTCTGAGTATGTGAGGAGTTGAACCTCCCACGTTTGGGAAGGAGAAAACAAAGTCCGACTTATTTTAAATTATGTGACATAATTTCATTTATGTCCGAGATAATTTTAACTACATCCGACATCGTTTTTAAGCCGTCTTAATTGCTGCCGGGCGCCTCCGCTATAACATCAGCAGGCTTTGCCTCCATTCTGTTAAGGTCTGCCCAACCCCACGCTCCGAGCAGGATGACGAGGGCGGTTTGGATGGTGTGCACCACAAGGGCAAACATTACGGCGGGCGCTTCCGCCACTCCGTAGAGCACAAGCATTGTTTTCACCGCAAAGTGCCACGAACCTGCCCCGTTGGGCGTTGGAACGAGCACGGCAAACGACCCGATGCTGAATATCAGCAGTGCCGCCCACGGATTTACACCTGCTGTGAAGTCAAAGCAAAAGAACGCCAAGTAAAAGTGCAAGAAATATGCGCCCCAAATGCCGATAGAGTAAAACCAGTATAACCACGGACGCTTCACACGGCGAAGCGAACCGATGCCTTCCCACAGGCTCATCACTTTTTCTCGTCCCTGCGCAAACATCTTGTATCGGAACAAGAGGCTGCCACAGATGGCAATTGCCAAGACGATGCAAAGCACCGTGACAAGGTAGCCCGTGCTGGTAAAGCGGTTGAGCAATCCGTGAAGGTCGGTGCCCGTTTCATTTAGGAATTTTATAAACACGGGCAACTGGCTTGCAAACGCCACTCCTGCAATGATGAGCATCAGCAACGAGTCAACAATGCGCTCCGTAACGACGGTTCCGATAGATTTTGAGAAGCTAACGCCGTCCATCTTCTTCAGCGTGCCGCATCTCGTGACTTCTCCAACGCGTGGTATTACCAAACTTGCGGCGTAGGACAGGAAAATCGCATTTACGCAAGTGCGTGTTCGTGCTTCTTCCCCTATGGGTTGCAGCGTCATGCGCCAACGCAAGGCGCGAAACACTTGCGGCACCACGCCAAAGGCAAGCGAAATCACCATCCACCCCCAATGCAGTTCGGAGGTAATGATGCGCCAAAAGTCTGCCCAGTCAACACCGCGATACATCCACCAAAGGATGCCAATCCCCAATGCAAATGGCAGGGCGACCTTTAATATATTGCCCAATAGTTTAGTCAAAATCCAAGTTATTTCGTTAATTTTGCAAGCGGCGGAGGTGAGAATGCCCGCCTCTGCACAAGATTTTACAAAGATAACAAAAACAAATGATATGAAACTCGTACGCCCTAAAAAATTTCTTGGTCAACACTTTTTGAAAGACTTAAGTGTGGCTCAAGCCATTGCAGACACCGTTGATGCTTGCCCTGATATTCCCGTGCTTGAAGTAGGTCCTGGTATGGGCGTACTCACTCAATTCTTACTCCCAAAGGGGCGCGAGGTGAAGGTGGCTGAAATCGACTTTGAGAGTGTGGCTTACCTGCGTGAGAATTTTCCTGCGCTCGAACCCAATATTATTGAAGACGACTTCCTGAAGATGCGCCTTGAAAACACGTTTGAGGGTCGCTCCTTCGTGCTTACGGGAAACTATCCCTACAATATCAGTAGCCAAATCTTCTTTAAGATGCTGGATTACCGCCACTTGATTCCCTGCTGTACGGGGATGATTCAGAAAGAGGTGGCCGAGCGTTTGGCAGCGAAACCTGGCACAAAGGCTTACGGCATTTTGAGCGTCTTGGTGCAACTTTGGTATGACGTTGACTATCTCTTCACCGTGCCCCCCTCAGTGTTTAATCCCCCTCCCAAGGTTCAGAGCGCCGTAATCCGCATGACGCGCAACGAGGTGGCTGATTGTGGATGCGACGAGCGACTCCTGCGCCGTGTGGTCAAAACTACATTCAACCAGCGCCGCAAGATGATGCGCGGATCCATCAAACCGCTCTTCGCACAGCTCGATAACGAACTCGGCGGTGGTATTGACCATACCGAATTCCTCGCGCAACCGCTCCTCACGAAGCGTCCCGAACAACTCTCTGTGCAGGATTTTATTGACTTAACCAATTCGGTTGAAGCGCATTTTAGAAAATAATAAAAAGAGCCCCTCCTAAATCCTCCCCTAAAGGGTAGGACTTGCCGTCCGGAGAGGGAGCCTCACCCTTTAGGGGGAGGTTGGAGGGGGGCATTTACAAAATAACATGCAAGGCCGACTTCTTTGGGTGGACGACGAAATTGACCTTCTCAAAGCCCATATCATATTTCTCAAGAACAAGGATTACGAAGTGACTACTTGTTCTAACGGGACGGATGCCCTCGACATCTGTCGCGAACAGCCGTTTGACCTTATCTTGCTGGATGAAAACATGCCCGGTCTCAGTGGGCTGGAAACCTTGGCGCGTATTAAGGACATCCAACCCAATGTGCCTGTGGTGATGGTGACGAAGAATGAGACGGAAGATATTATGGATCAAGCTATTGGTGCAAAGATTGCCGACTATCTCATTAAGCCCGTTAATCCTAACCAGATTTTGCTTGCCTTGAAGAAGAACATCCACCGCCGTGAGATTGAGCATGAGGCGGCAGAGACGTCTTACCGTCAGGAATTTTCACGCATCGGCATGCAAATTGGAGACAACCTTTCGGCGGATGAGTGGAAGGAATTGTATCGCAAACTCGTACATTGGGAACTTGAATTGGCACCCACGGATGGTGCGATGAGCGAGATGCTTGGCATGCAGAAGCAGGAGGCAAACGCTGCCTTTGCAAAGTTCATCCGCAAGAATTATGAGGATTGGATTGCCCATCCCGAGGAACGCCCGTTGCTTTCGCCCGACCTCTTCCGCACTGCCGTCTTTCCCCGTTTGCGCGACGGTCGTAAGGTGATGCTTCTTGTTTTAGACAACCTTCGTTACGACCAATGGCGCGTTATTAGTCAGGACCTTGCCGACGATTTTGATATGGAGGAAGACCTCTATTTCAGCATCCTTCCCACCGCCACGCAATACGCCCGCAACGCCATCTTCTCAGGACTTATGCCCCTGCAAATCCGCGAGCGCTACCCGCATCTTTGGGTGGACGAGGAGGAAGATGAGGGTAAGAATCTGAATGAGGAGGAACTCATCCGCACTCACCTGGAACGCCTGCGCCGTAAGGAGCAATTCACTTATACAAAGCTCAATGACTCGGTCGCAGCTGAGAAATTCCTCTCGGGAGTGCGCAGTATGCCCCTGGCACCATTGTCAGTAATGGTCATTAACTTCATTGACATTCTCAGCCATGCCCGCACGGAGTCCAAAATGGTGCGCGAATTGGCGTCTAACGAGGCAGCCTATCGCAGCATTACCCAATCGTGGTTCCGCCATTCCAGCATGAAGGAGCTCTTCAAGTGGCTCGCCTCGTTGGATTACGACATCATCATCACTACCGACCACGGCTCCATCCGTGCGGACGAGGCAATTCGGGTAATTGGCGACAAAAATGTCAATACCAACCTGCGCTACAAGTTGGGTAAAAACCTTAATTACAATCCCAAGGAAGTGTTTGAGGTGAAAGAACCGAAGCGCCTCGGCCTCCCTGCGCCCAACCTCTCCACTACCTACATCTTCGCCACGGGCAACCGCTTCTTTGCCTATCCCAACAACTTTAACCACTACGTGCAGTATTACAAAGACACCTTCCAGCACGGAGGCATTTCGCTCGAGGAAATGCTCGTGCCATTAGTCACGTTGCGCGCGAAAATAAGGTAGTTTGAGGCGTCGTAATCACGGTTGGAAAAGACGCTTCCGCAGATGAATTTTATTATAAGTAATTGCAAAACGCCTTGCTCTGTCGTGT
>JAGBYW010000153.1 GCA_017628555.1 Bacteroidaceae bacterium
GGGGGAGAAAGGTAGTTTTTGCGCCCTTGTAACTACTTGATAATCAGTAGTGCTTTTATGCTGAAAATTATTAGTAAGATATTTTAAATTATGTTACTAATAATTTTTTTTATGTTACTAATAATTTTCACTACAATAGGTATAGTTTTTCACAGGTGGGATTTGCCCTGCGTTTAGCCTATAAAATGCGTGTGAAAAGTGTATGTTTTTCTGAGCAACAGAGGTGCCGAACGCTATATTTGACCTCCTTTTTTATATATAAGGAGAATAAATAATGGAATTTTGCTTGGCAGAGCGAATTAAATTGTAACTTTGCCCTGACAAAGTGGTGTGTAATTGCGCACCTCAGTATTGGAAATTTAATTTACAAACACATAACTATTATGGCAAAGAAATTTATCACATGTGATGGTAACCAGGCCGCTGCGCATATTTCTTATATGTTCAGTGAAGTGGCTGCTATCTACCCCATCACTCCGTCTTCAACCATGGCGGAATATGTGGACGAATGGGCGGCTCAAGGTCGCAAGAATATCTTTGGTGAAACCGTTCTCGTGCAGGAAATGCAGTCAGAAGGCGGTGCTGCGGGTGCCGTTCACGGTTCACTTCAGGCAGGAGCCTTGACTACAACGTACACAGCCTCTCAGGGTCTCCTCTTGATGATTCCCAATATGTACAAGATTGCGGGTGAACTCTTGCCCTGCGTATTCCACGTTTCGGCACGCACACTTGCTTCTCACGCACTCTGTATCTTCGGTGACCATCAGGACGTTATGTCAACACGTCAGACAGGTTTTGCCATGCTTGCCGAAGGTTCTGTTCAGGAAGTCATGGACCTCTCGGGCGTAGCTCACTTGGCGTCGCTCAAGAGTCGTGTGCCCTTCGTAAACTTCTTCGACGGCTTCCGCACTTCTCACGAAATTCAGAAGATTGAACTCCTTGAAAACGAAGACCTCGCTCCCCTCGTAGACCAGGAAGCGTTGGCAGAATTCCGTAGTCGCGCTCTCACGCCCGAAAAGCCCGTGGCACGCGGTATGGCTGAAAACCCCGATACCTTCTTCGCACATCGCGAAAGCTGCAATCCCTACTACGATGCAGTGCCCGAGATTGTAGAAGAATACATGCAGAAGATCAGCGAAATCACTGGTCGTAAGTATAGCCTCTTCAACTACTACGGTGCTGAAGATGCCGACCGCGTGATTATCCTTATGGGTTCGGCTACAGAAGCTGCGCGCGAAGCTATCGACTACCTCATGGCCAAGGGCGAAAAGGTAGGTTTGGTAAGCGTACACCTCTACCGTCCCTTCTCTGTAAAGCATTTCCTCGGTGCAATTCCCGCTACTTGTAAGCGCATTGCCGTGCTCGACCGCACAAAGGAACCCGGTGCAAACGGCGAACCCCTTTACCTCGACGTGAAGGAAGCCTTCTACGGAAAGGCTGACGCTCCCGTTATCGTAGGTGGTCGTTACGGTCTCGGTTCTAACGACACCACTCCCGCACAGATTCTTAGCGTTTACGAAAACCTCCAACTTCCCGAACCCAAGAACCACTTTACGATCGGTATCGTAGACGACGTTGCCTTCACTTCACTTCCTCAGAAGGAAGAAATCGCAATGGGTGGCGATGGTATGTTCCAGGCGAAGTTCTACGGTCTTGGTGCTGACGGTACTGTGGGTGCTAATAAGAACTCTGTCAAGATTATTGGTGACAACACCGACAAGCGTTGTCAGGCTTACTTCTCTTACGA
>JAGBYW010000154.1 GCA_017628555.1 Bacteroidaceae bacterium
ACCCTTGATTCAAAACTTGATGAAGGACTCATTTAATGAATCAGTGCCCAGTAAGTATCTCACTATCGTGAACGACGCGCAAGACCAGATGTTTGCAAGCTATACTTCTTTGGAAGACTATAAGGCGCACATCGTAAAGTGTCTCCTTGCTAACAACGGTGTAATCTATATTACAAACACTGTAGACGCGCCTGCTGACTATGCTTCAGTTATCGCTCCCGCATTGACTTCAAGCAATACGCAGATTATTCGTTCGGTAGTAAGAGCCGATGATAACTATATCGAAGGTACTTCTTATAACCAAGCTCCCTTGAAGCAGTACTTCTCTACTTACCTCAAGGCAATGCAGAGCCACTTCTCGTTCTTCGTGCCTATTGACGAAGGTCTCGGAAATTATGGTTATGTAGAACCCGTAAGCTTTGCTACTCAACCTTTTGGTGCTAAGTCTACTAACCGTTATTACTGGTCGTTTAAGTACGATGACGTTACTCGCGGTGCGGTGATTCCCGTTGAAGCTACTGCATATAATTATAATATGAGTAAGGGGCAGCAGCCTGGTACTGACAAGAAGAAGGGTAATTCTTATGTGTCAAAGGTTACTGACGCAATGGGTTCTGGCGTAGGTCAGCAGAAGCGCTTGAATTTGATTGAAATGGTTGACCAGCACATCCTCGTACATGAAGATGCAGCAGGTGTAAACGACGGTCGTACATACTACCTCTCACGTAACGGTGCTCCCCTTCGTTTGACTGAAAAGGGTACATTCGATAAGAAGAATGTTGGCATGAAGGTTGAGGGTGGTTATCAGGTAATGATCAATGACCCCATTGAAGGTTATACAGAAAATGACCACACAGCAGTAGTGCTTGAAGGTTACGATAAGACTCAGGCTTCAAACGGTTATGGTAACGGTATGACATATCTTATTGACCGTCCCGTTCAGCCTACTATGCGTTCGGTTTACAACCACTTCAAGGTGCCCGCAGACAACAATCCTTATTCAGAATTCTATGAATTGGCTAATCCTGAATATGTTTCTGCAGAATTGCTCCAGGCTTGTGGATATTTCAACATGGAAGAAATTGACGCTAAGACTGGCAAACCTAAGTTGATGAGTGCTACAGACCAGCAGGCTGAAAAGTTGAAGTTCCACGTATTCGCACGTCAGAACGACAACGTACAGGGTACATTAACTTACTGCCCCGCTAACAGAGAGCAGCTCGTGCGTTTCTTCAATAACTACAATTATACAATTTACGTTCCTACAAACGAACAAGTACAGGCAGCTCGTGATATGGGTTTGATGACTTGGGAAGAAATTTATAATTGGGTTGCTGGTAAGACTAACAATTACGAAGAAGAACTTTCTGAAGCAGATTGCGCTAAGGCAAGAACAATGATTACTGTACTTGTAAACTTTGTGAAGTATCACTTCCAAGACCAGTCAGTATTCGTAGATAATGTTACAGCAGAGAATCAGTATCAGACCTCTTGTATTGACAATGTAACAAATTCTTACCTTTCTTTGAATGTAATTCAGTCTCCCTCAGCGCTTTCAGTACTTGACAGAAGCGGTAATAAGGTGGATGTGGTTGCGTCAGAAGAAAACAGAAACCTTCTCGCTCGCGATATTTGCTATAATGCAGCTGCAGCAAGTGCAAGTTACATCAAGAATTCTTCTTATGTAGTAATCCACCAGATTGATGGTTATCTCAACTACAATAGTGACGCTGACTACGAAGGTCTTTACTTCGAAGGTGACGAAACTAAGAACTTGATGCCTAAGGGTCGTTTCGACTTCTGGAACTATGCGAAGCCCGAACAACTTGATTCTTACGTTGCAAAATACAGACTCAGATAATAAGTTATTAATATGAATTACATAAAGTATCTCTTAACCCTCGCTTTGTGCTGTACTTTTACAGCAGTGTTAGCACAAAAGAGAATTTCGGGTCATGTATGGAGTGAACTCGACGGACCCGTGATTATGGCGAATGTTGTTGAGTTGGACAAAACAAACCGTGTGGTTTCTGCAACTCAAACCGACGCAAGTGGTAACTTTAGTTTGGCGATTAAGAATACTGCAAATACATTGCAAGTTTCTTACATCGGTTATGCTACACGTAAGTTGCCCATCGGTGAAACAACAAAGTTTAACGTTGAGTTGAAGGATAACTCAATGACAGGTGAAGCTCAGGTCGTAGGTAAGCGTAAGGTAAAGACAA
>JAGBYW010000001.1 GCA_017628555.1 Bacteroidaceae bacterium
AATACAACTATATAATACCCCCCCCAGAATGGTTTTGTCAATAGGAAATTTATCATATCACCTATAGATTTGTAAATTATTTTACAAGTTTATAATCACCTTACTTTATAAGTATTTAACACCTCACATTGTAACAAATTCTTACCTAATTGGGATTTTTCAGGGACTGGGGGCTGATTTAGGGGACTTGCATTTCGGTCGAAAATGTATTATCTTTGTAGTACAGAAAAGGAGGTCTTCCCCAAGTGGGGTTGACCTCCTTTTTAAGTGCTTGATTATCAGCGTCCCTTTTTCTTTGCCTTTCTAAAATATGTCGGATTTAAGGAAAATTATTAGTAACTTATTTTAAATTAGGTCTGAGATAATTTAAAATAGGTGCCGAATAATTTTTTGTAAGTCGGACTTTGTGTTAATAATTATTAAACTTTCTTAAATTATTTTAATTTTATTTTTGAAAACTTGCGAAAAATTTTGACAAAGTAGATGCGTGAGAGTTTGATTTTTACGATGAGGGGAAATCGTGAGGGGAAATTCGCGAATGGCGGGACTTTATTTCACCTTTTTGAATGTTTTTGGAAGAACGTTAAATTGGTATATAGCTGAATGTGAGGACTCAAGAATAATTTTTCGGGTATTTTTGTGAATTGCCAATCTACACAAGTGTATATAATCTATTGGGGTGGACAGAAGTGTGTATGTTGCTTCCCTCTGTATAGTTTTCCCTCTTCTACTGTCCATGCTGGTATTCTATTGTTCTTCTATCCGTCCTATCAACTTGATTATCAGGGCATATAAGTTTCATCTATTTCCTCATAAATGCCGTCTGTTTGCGGGGATGGAAAGATGGATGTAATTTTGCAGTAGTTGAATGAGGAGCATTTAACTATTCCCCTCAAAACCTCTTAACCTTTTAACCTAAAAATTCTATGGCAACAATACATCTCAACCTTGAAGGCTTTAAGCGTCGTGTGGCAAATCCTGAAACGATGATGCAGGATTGGAATTTCTTGGGCAGTCGCCCTGCTGTGATTGACTTTTACGCGACATGGTGCGGTCCCTGCAAAATGCTCTCGCCCATTATTGACGAGGTGGCGAAGCAATACGAGGGGCGCGTGGACGTTTACAAAGTGAACGTGGATGAAGAACCTGAACTGGCAGATGCTTTCAACATCCGCTCTATCCCTACCCTCTATTTTATTCCCTTGAATGGTAAACCGAAAATGACGGTGGGGGGGATGTCGAAGGCGGAGTTGGTGAAGCTGATAACTTCCATGTTATAGCATGGACTCATTACCCACTTTATTTGCACCCCCTCACCAGCAGAGCTGGTTCCCTCCCCCTATGAACAGGGGGAGAGCGCCATCCGGAAAAAAAAGGAGAACCACCGGTTCTCCTTTTCTCATTTTATAGTTCAACCGCAAATTTCACGGGCAAGGTCTTTCAGAACATCAGAACTTCAATTCAAACTTATTTCGTCAACTTCACTGCGGGGTCGGCATATTCCTCCTGGAGTTTTACGAGGCGCTTCTTGAGGCGCTTGGTAATCTTCTCGGTGCCGGGTTGGCCGTAGATATTATGAAGTTGTTGGGGATCGTTTTGAAGGTCGTAGAGTTCCCACACGTCAATGTCTTCATAGAAGTGGATGAGCGTGTAGCGGTCGGTGCGTACACCGTAGTGGCGCTTCACGGCATGCTCTGCGGGGAATTCGTGGAAGTGGTAGTAGAGGGCATCGCGCCAATTCTTGGGACTTTCACCACGAAGGAGGGGGAGCATGCTCACACCGTGCATATCCTCGGGAACAGGAATGCCGCAGAGGTCGAGGAAGGTGGGGGCGTAGTCAATGTTTTGCACCATCTGGGGGATGTCGCCGCGTGCGGAGAGTCCGTCGGGGAGGCGCATCACGAGGGGAGTGCGGAAGGATTCTTCGTACATGAAGCGCTTGTCAAACCATCCGTGTTCGCCCATGTAGAAGCCCTGGTCGGAGGTGTAAACGACAAGGGTGTTTTCAAGGAGTCCGGCATCGCGGAGGTAGTCGAGCGTGCGACCTACGTTGTCGTCCAAAGTCTTGAGCACCTTGGCATAGTCGCGCATGTAGCGCTGGTACTTGTACTCGGTAAGTGCTTTGCCCGAGAGTTTGCGCGCACGGAAATCGATGGCGATAGAATCGTAGAACTGGTCGTAGATGGCACGTTCGCGCGAGTCAAGGCGACCAATCATCGAGAGGTAGTTGGGCGTGAGGCGCGTAGTCACATTAGCATCCATCACCTTGACGTCGTAGGCAAGGTCCATATCGTGGTTGCTGGCGATGCTCATTTCCTGTGCCTTGGCTGCGGGGCGACCTTCATAGTCGTCGTAAAAGGTTTCAGGGATGGGAAATTCCTTGTCTTCGTAGAGGCTGAGGTACTTGAGTTCAGGAAGCCAGTTGCGGTGGCACGCCTTGTGGTGGATGAAGAGGAGGAAGGGATGATCCTTGTCGCGCTTGTTTTCCATCCAGTCAATCGCCTTATCGGTCACGATATTGGTCATGTACCCCTTGTGCTGGGTGCGTGAACCGTCCATGTTGATAAACTCGGGATTGTAGTAGTCGCCTTGACCGGGAACAATGTTCCAGAAGTCGAAACCAGTGGGGTCACTGATAAGGTGCCACTTACCAATCATTGCCGTTTGGTAACCTGCAGCCTGGAAGAGTTTGGGCATCGTTTGTTGTGAACCGTCGAAGACGTCGTACACATTGCTCGTGAAACCGTTGGCGTGGCTGTGCTTACCCGTAAGCATACAAGCACGTGAGGGACCCGAAAGGGAGTTTGCCACAAAGCTATTGACAAAGCGCACACCGTCGTTGGCGATGCGGTCGAGGTTAGGGGTTTCCACGTAGCGGTTGTCGTAGCACGACATCATCTGTGCCGTGTGGTCGTCGGTCATAATATAGACCACGTTATACTTCTCCTGCGCGGTTGCGGAGAGGGCGAGGAGAGAAAGGGGGAGATAGGTTTTCTTCATGAATTATAGATAGAGGGACACAGCGACACTGTCGCTGTGAAGAGAACGGGGATGAGGAAAGAAAATGGAAAAAGGAAAAAGGAGAAAGGAGAAAGAAGAAAGAGCCGGCGCATTTAAGCCCGCATGGTAATTTCTCCTTTCTCATTTCTCCTTTCTCATTTCACAACGTGAATTACTTCTGCGTCATCTGATAAACAACGTCCATGATTTGCTTACCGAGGGCGTCGGCTTCTTCCATAGACTTGGCTTCAGAGTAAACGCGGATGATGGGTTCTGTATTAGACTTACGGAGGTGTACCCACTTGTCAGCGAAGTCGATCTTCACGCCGTCAATGTCAGTAACCTGTTCGTTCTTATACATTTCCTTAACCTTCTGGAGCACTGCATAGAT
>JAGBYW010000155.1 GCA_017628555.1 Bacteroidaceae bacterium
GGTGGTTGGTTCGTTGCAACTGCTGCGGGTAACAAACTTACTGAAGTTGGTACTAAATTGTGGGGCGATCTTCCCTTGATTTATGTATGGGGCATTTTCGTAGTTCTCTGCCTCCTCTCAGCCCTCTTCATGTTCGTCATGATGAAGCGCCTTGAAAAGGTTGCGTAAGCATTATAGTATTATATGTGTGGAGTATGAAACTGGTTTCATACTCCCTTTTTTTGTATGTGGATGTTGGGAGGCTGAGTGGAAAATCTTACATTTGCGAGGTGTTTGCGAATGCTCAAAATAGAGGGGTGAAAGGTGGTGTGAATTTTAGGTGGATAAAAATCGTTGTAAGTGGCTCATACAATGTACTTTACAGTGGGGAAATTGCTCCTGTTTTACCCCCTTTCTAACCCCCTGAAAATTATTAGTAACCTTTTTTAAAATATGTTACTAACAATTTTTTTTAGGTTACTAATAATTTTTACGAAAATAGGTATAGTTTTCAGCAGGGTAAAATTCACCCTTTTTGACAGTGATTTTGGGCGTCGTTAGTCGGTCTATTTTTGCTACTCAAAACTCAAAATTTAAACTATGAATATCTTACGGGTCTGTGTCATACTGTTGCTGTCGGCGTTAGCGGGGACGGTTACTGCTCAATCTTATAAAAAACTATGGAGTAGGGTGGAGCAAGCCGTGCGTGCTGACCTGCCTCAAGACGCTATAGTTGCAACTACTCAGGTGGAGCAGAAGGCTGTGGCTGAGGGTAACGCCATGCAAGAGATGATGGCGCTGTTTCACAAAATGCGTCTGCGTGCCGAAATTGCTCCAGATAGTTTCCGCGTTGACCGCGAGCGAGTAGCGCGACGTATAGCGCTGTTGGAAAATTCTTCCGACAGTCTCTTTTGGACTGCCTATTTCTCCAAAACGATGTCGGCATCCCCTTATATAAATAATGAGGAGCGGCGTAAGTATGAGCGTGAGTTGTACGCGCAGGTTCGTGATATGGAGCGCCTTCATAGTATTAAAACTACGCACCTGGCTCCGCTTGTCCAACAAGGCAAAAACGCCGATGAATTCGCCCAAGATGTGCTTCACATCTTCTTGTTTCAACTCCTTGACAACTCCTCCCTGCCCCCTACGGAGTTGCAAAATTTAGCGCAGGAGGCAGAGGTCTTCTACGCCTCCCGAGAACTTTTTGCTGCTGCCATACGTATGGCGTTGCGTCATATAGGTGCGGAGCAGGTGTTGCAACGCTATGCGCACCATCCCGAAGTGGCGATTGCCTATGTGGCGTGGGTGAATGAGCAGCGCGGTAAGTTGAATCTTGAAGAGAATGACGCGCGTCAGCAACTCACAACCTGGGCTACAGAGGGCTTACAACTTTATAAGGATGTTACTACGCAGCGCGTTTTAAAGAATCTTCTTGCAGAGTTGGAGTGCCCCACGCTCGAAACAAAGGCTCTCACGTCGTTCTCTGCCCCACAGTGTCCCCTGCGCTATGCTGTTGTAGCAAACAATCTCAGACAGGCCAACTTCAAGGTGTATGTTGCCGATCGTCAGGGCACAATCTTAGATAAGAACCCCGTAGTGACCTCTGCGATTTCTTATCCTAAAGTCGAAAAGTGGAAGCGTCAGACGGATACACTCTCGTTCACGCTTCCCGCCCCAGGCGTGTATAAATTGGAGGTCTCGGCAAAGGGGGGCATCAAGGAATATTGTCTGATTCATTGCACTCAGATTACGCCCTACCTCCTGCATACGAGTAGCGAGGTCTGTCGCATCATGGCGCTCGACACACACACGGGCATCTCCCTGCCTCAGTTTACCGTCTGTCAGGAAGTTGAGGGGGCGAAAACCCCGATGAAATGGCAGAGTTCAGGAGGTGCGGTGTGGTTGGACGCAGCGCATTTGACGGCGCTCAGAAGTCCTCACCACCGCAATGCGTATAGAAATTCCACCTTCCGCATTCGCACTGCCGAAGATACTTGTAGCAGTGCCTTCAACCTTTGGTTGTCGCCCCAACGCCCACCTGTGGATGCGCCATTGAGGGCCCACCTTTTCACAGACAGAGCGATTTACCGCGAAGGCCAAAAGGTGCATTGGAGTGGCTTGCTCTACGCCCAGCATGAAGATTCCCTGCACGTTTGTGAGGGAGAAAAGTTGCAGATAGTCTTGCTGGATAACACCCAAAAGCAGGTTGCAACTGCCGATTGCTTGACCGACGGCTACGGCCGCTTTTACGGTTGTTTCCAACTCCCAAAGGGACAGCAGCAAGGCGGTTTCTCGTTCCGAATAAAGCGACTTGCCGACTCGCAAGAGGCGTCAGCGCTTTCCTGTCAGGGAATGACAATGGTGCAGGTCGAAGCTTATAAGCGCCAAACCTTTTCGGTAAACTTCCACCCCATAACCGAGGCGTATGCTTATGGAGATACGCTTGAGGTGAAGGGATGTGTGGCGACGCAAACCGCTCAGCCGATGGCAAATGTCTTAGTGCGCTACACGATTACCCAAAGTAGTTTTTACCGCACCACCAACGAGCGCCCCGTCGAGGGAGTTTTGCGTACGGATGAGCAGGGTAATTTCTCCCTTCCCGTAGTGCTTGCCGCGCCCGTGGGAGCGCAACCCGTGTGGCATAGGGATGCGTATTATTATAAGGTGAATGTTACGGCCGTAGGGGATAATGGTGAGACCCAGACGGCAACCGTGAATGTGCGTGTCGGCAGCAAGCTTACGCAGCTCTCAATGCGTCTTGCCGATGTGATTTGCAAGGAGCAATTCCCCCCTCTGCGGTTCAATTTGGTCAATATGATGGGCGCTGAGGTGAGTGATACGGTTGATTGGTGTCTAAAGGATGCGCAGGAAGTTACGCTTACCGCCGGAAGAGTGGCTGCAAACCAAGCGTACCTCCCACTTGATGGCAACGCTGAGGGAGTTGATACGCACAAAATCCCTGTGAATTTTAACGCACTCCCAGATAATTTTTACAGCCTTGAAGTTCGTACGAAGGAAGGTGCTGAGGCGCGCCACAAATTCTTACTTCTCAGTCAGCGTTCGGCGCAACTGCCCGCCGCAGGTCCCACCTTCTTGATGCAGAAACTCACTTCTTCTACAGCAAGTGAGGCGCAGGTCATTGTGGGTACTACTCTGGAAGATGTCTATCTCTATAAAGATGTGGTGAGTAGCACGGGCAAACTGCTGTCTTCGGAATGTATGCACCTGTCTAACGAACTCTGCAAGCTCCACCTCGCGTATGATACAGCGTATGGCGTGGGAGCAACCGTACATCTGGCGGCGTTGGTAGCAGGTGAATTACACACGCAAAACATCCGCTTAGAGCGCCCCGCGCCTGAGCGTCAGTTGAAGTTGCAATGGACTTCCTTCCGCAACCGTCTCGCTCCGGGGCAAACGGAAGAGTGGACGTTGCGCGTAACTACCCCCGACGGGCGTCCCGTTGAGGCTTCGCTGATGGCACGCCTCTATGATGCGTCGTTAGATGCTTTGGCTTACAACGGGTGGCACACTACATTCACCCGCCCCCTTAGTTTCGCATCTGTATACGGTCAAGTCTACCCCCAACTGCTACATTCGGTGTATGCTTCCAAGGTGTTGAACCGCAAGGAAGTACCTCCCTTCATGCCGTCTTACTGGAATGATTTTACGGGTCACACTTCCTTCGTCGCAGGTCCCATGTTGCGGGTCGGTGCAAACACCTTGTTGCGCGGAAAGTCACTTGAAAATCGCGTGATGACTGACGCCGTAACGGAAGAATCTGCCGTAGCCATGGGCACTTCAGACAAGCTCGTCGCGCCTCCCCTTATGGTGCGTGAAAACTTTGATGAACTGGCGTTTATGTACCCCGCGCTCGTGACGGATGCTGAGGGACACGCCCTTCTTCGCTTTACGCTGCCCCAGCAATTAACGACCTGGCGCTTTACCGCCTTTGCCCACGACACGCTCTTGCGCCACGCGTTTTTGGATGCTGAAGTGGTGGTGGAAAAGCAAGTGACGGTCACGCAGAACGCACCGCGCTTTGTGCGTGAAGGGGACATTCTTTCGGTCCCCGTAGTTGTGCGCACCACGAAATCGGAGGGGGTGAACGGCACACTTGTTGTGGTCTTTATTGATGAGGAGACGGGGGCGGAAATCTCTCGTTCGCAACAGTCCATTTCTATTGCTGCGGGGCAAACTTCTGTTGCCGTGCAGGCTACATTACCCCAACTGGATGCACACACGCTTGCCCGAAGGGGGGTGTCGGTTCCCGCATCCATTGTGTGCCGTGTAACGATAGAAGGTAGTGACTTTTCCGATGGCGAAGCCCACCGCATCCCCGTCGTATCCGACCGTGTGGAGGTAGTGCGTAACTTGCCGTTTACGATGTCGGAGGTAGGGGCGCAAACCTTTAACTTAGACACGCTTTGGACGGACATTGCAGTCGTGCAGTCGCCCCGTCTGACGCTTACCTTTACCCCCAGCGCACTCACAGAGGCGGCGCGAGCGCTGACCTCACTTTCGCTTCGTCTCGCATGTGGCACCGACGATTGGGCACGCCGTTATTACGCCCTCACCCTGCTCTTGCATTTGTCAGAACGGGGAAATGCGCTGCCCGATTTTGACGCCGTGCGCACCAAGGCGCTGCAAGATGAGGCTGCTGCTTACTTGCGCAGTCAGCAAAGGGGTTCTGGCGCATGGGGATGGTTTGAAGGAATGCCCGACAGCAGGTTTATCACTAATGAGATACTGCTGCAACTCGCGCGCTTAGACTTCCTCGTGGGCAATCACCCTTTGAGCGCTGCGGCAAGTAATGCGCTACAATTTATGCACCGAGAAATGGAGACGCTCCGCCGAGAAATGGAGGCAGAAGCGCGTAAGCGAAAGGCGCAACGCTCACTTGGCGAACTTCCCCTGCGCTACTTGGATGCGTGCTCTTATCTTAATGCTGACACTACGGAGGCTTGCGCGTATTTCCTTGAACAGACGGAGCAGTTAAACGGCACTTATTCGCTGTATGGCAAGGCGGTGATGAGCAGGGTGTTGCGTAAAAGCGGAAAGGTGGAGCGTGCCGAACTCTTGCTCAGAAGTTTGCGTCAATACTTGGTAGAAACTCCCGAAATGGGGGCATATTTTGATGCGCCCAAGGCACAAGTGACGCACCAGTCTTACCGTATTCCCACGCAGACGGCAGCCATTGAGGCGTTCAACGCTGTGGGCGATTCGGCAGTGGTGCGCAAGATGCAGCAGTGGTTGCTTCAGTCGAAGCGCACGCAAGATTGGGAGACCTCTCGCGCTACGGCAGATGCCGTGTTCGCACTTTGCTTGGGAAGTAAGGACACCGTGGGCATCCTGCCTACGAAGGGTAAGGCGCTCCTGCCTACCGACACTACTTTTGTGGGATGTTACAACACCTTGACCGTAAGGATGAGTGATGAGGTGTCAGAAATAAGTGCCTCTGCCTGTGGCGACAACTTGGAACTCCGAGCCCCAAAACCCGCGGTTTCATCGCAGAATTTCGACCTCTCGTTTGGTGCTGCCCGTGCTCAATATACCTTGCCGCTCAAGGCAGTTGAGGGGTATGATAGCGGACTTAGTTTGTCGCTCCGCCTTGAGGTGAAACACGAGGGCGAATGGCGTGAACTGACTGCCTCCGAGGCGATAGACAAAACCTTGCCCTTGCGCCAGGTGGTCGTAGTGCGTGCTACGCGCGACTATGATTATGTGCGCCTTTCGGTGCCTCGTCCCGCTTGTGCCGAACCTGCGGAGCGACTCAGTGGATATACTTGGCAAACAACGGTGGGGGCGTATCGCAGGGTGACGGATAACGCTGCTGACTTCTATATTGAGAAACTTCCGAAGGGCACTTACACCTTTACGGAAGAACTTTACATAGACCGCCCCGGCACGTATGAGCAAGGCTTTGCTACGGCCACCTGCACCTATGCCCCTGAATTTTCCGGTAACACGGCGGGGCGCACGCTGCAAGTAAAGTAGTGATGCACGTCGCTGACCTCAACAATCGTAAACGAAAAACAGCAGGAGAAGCACCTCGCGCGAGGGCTTCTCCTGCTGTCTTTTTCAGGCATTGTAATTGCCTGATAATCAGTAGTGCTTTTGGGGTCAAAATTATTAGTAACCTTTTTTAAAATATGTTACTAATAATTTTTTTTTTCTTACTAATAATTTTTACTACAATAGGTTTAGTTTTTCAGCGCAGCAATATTGCGACAAATTCCTGCATACTTTGCGCGCTTTACGGCACTCCCCTTAAACAATTTTTGGTACCCTTCTTCCGTCAACGCTTGCCAACTCTCAGGCGTTTGGCGCAACAGTTCGGGCGAGGGGCGGAAGTCGGTGCACGAAGTGGGCGTAGCAAATCGATTGTGCGGACATACATCTTGACATCGGTCGCATCCGTAAAAGCAAAGGGGATTTGTGGTATCGTTGCGCAAGGCTTTCTGGGCGAAATCGGGAAGTGCTCCGCGGTGCTCAATAGTTAGGTACGACAAGCAGCGACGTGCGTCAATCCCCTTCTCGGTTAGTGCTCCCGTGGGGCAGGCTTCAAGGCAGCGGGTGCAGGTGCCGCAGCGATTCGGTTGGGGACTGTCGTAGCGGTCTATGGGTTCGGTAAGAACGAGTGTGCCGATAAAGAAATAACTGCCCGCCTGCGGAATAATCAGTTGCGTATTGCGCCCGAGCCATCCGAGTCCCGTGCGCCACGCCCAGTAGTGCTCATCCACGGGTGCCGTGTCACAAAAGACGCGTCCGGGTTGCGGATTACCCGTAGTTTCCGCGATGAAATCGAGAAGTTTGCGCAGGCGTTCCTTCATGATATCGTGGTAATCCCGACCTCGGGCATAGCGCGCAAGGGTGTATCCGTCGGCGGGGAATGTCGCATCGGTGAAATAATTGAGCACGACGCACACCACACTTCTCGCTCCCTCCACCAGGAGTTGCGGATTCAGACGCTTCTCCAAGTGTTGCTCTAAATAGTGCATATCCGCATGGCGCCCGCTGTGCAGATAGTCTTTCCATTGTGCCACACGCCATTCCTCCACCGCTTCGGCAGGGGCACAACCCATGGCAGAGAAGTCGTGAGCTTGGACTATTTTAGACAAATATTCGTAATATAGCATTGAGGTAGGGAAGGGGTAAAAACTAATTGGGAGTTAAATGAAAATAAGTCCGAGATAGTTTGAATTATCTCGGACTTATTTTTCATCGTTTCGGAGGTATGAAAATTGGAGACCGTTTTAATCAAAAACCTTAAAGGCATACCCCTGCGATTGTAGCCACTCAATGGCACGGGGAAGGGCATAGAGAATCTTATCGTGACTCTTCACGGAGTCGTGAAAGGTGATGATTGACCCCGGTCGGGCATAGCGGCGCACGTTGAGGAGCACGTCGCGACCGTTCAAGTGGGTGGAGTAGTCACGCGTTACCAAATCCCACATCACTACGCGATAACCGCGGCGCTTCACGAGCATGTAATGATTGTGAAGCATCCAGCCGTGGGGAGGTCGGAAAAGGTCGGTCTGGAGTATCAAGTTCGCCTTGTCCACATTGGCAATAAAGCGCTCGGAACTGTGGCGCACACCGCCCCAATGGTTGTACGTGTGATTTCCAATGCGGTGGCCACGCGCTTTGACCATTTCAAAAATCTCGGGATACTTTCGCGCGTTCTCACCCACCATAAAGAAAGTGGCTTTCACACCGTATTTATCGAGCACGTCAAGTACCCAAGGCGTTACCTCGGGTATGGGACCATCGTCAAAAGTAAGATAGACGGCCTTCTCTGTCTTATCCATGCGCCAAAGGGCACGCGGATACAGCCAACGCATGAAGCGGGCGGGTTGTTCGATAAACACGGGTGGGAGTGTGGTGTGTTTGTTTTTTTAGTGGGGATAGTGACTATAGTCGGTTGGGAACTACAGCTGCTATCCCCCTAAAAAATAGATTTATTCCTGGTTGAGGTAATAATAACCGATATTGAAGGCTTCAAATTGCTCAGCGCGCTCCATAAATTCCAGTTCCTCGGGCGTCATAGCCTGATTTGCGTGGAGCAATGTGAATGCCATGAGGCAGGCGTTGGTAGCCTTGAGACACGAATTGTGGTAGTGTTCAAGTCTTCCAGTACCCAATGAAGAAAGCCAGCGGAGGTTGCTCATCGCAATGCCTGCCACTTCGTGTGCCACGGCATTTGCTTCTTCGGGGTTGCCCACCTTCATCCAAATAGAGGGCACATCGTAGTCATCCTGTTCGTAGGGAACGGTAGATGCTGGGAACTTTTCCTTGGCAAGTTCGAGCACCTCTCTCGCCTTGTCCTTCTTGCCTTCACGGAGTAACTGGTCGGCAAGCATCAAGAGCATGCGGCGGTGTGTGTAGCACATACGCATCACGGTTTCATCGAGGTAAATGCCCTCCTTATTGACATTGCCGTAAGCAAAGCGGTTGACCATGTTGTCATACATCACTTCGGCGTCAATAGTTCCCATTCTGCCGAAGTTAAACGGCGTAAGGCGGTAAGCAAGTCCTTCGAGGATGCAATAATTTTCGAGGCGCGCATAATTGCTTTGGCCCAACGTCACAGACATATACATAGGGCGCTTCCAATCGTTGCGAGCGAGCATTTCATAGACCATCATTTCGCTCTTCGTAAGCGAACTCTTGCCCTTGATGCTGACCTGCATGTATTCGGGGAAGTCCTCGTAACCCGCAGGTACCTTCATGCCTTGTGCAAGGCAGTTTTCCTTGTTCACCTTCACCACGAAAGAGTCGGTAGGCAACTCACCCTGCGTACGCACATAGTTGTCGATAAGGTAACTCAACTCATAGGGATTCACGTCTGGGCGAATCTGCTTCAAGTTGTCGAGTTCCGCCTTACGTGCTGGGTTCACCTTGAACCAATCGTGCCCCATATTGTCTACATATTCGTAGCGGTTCCAAGTAATGGGGAGACCGGGAGAATCCCATGCCTGGCGGCGCATCTGGTCAGTGTACCAGTCCGTCTGGAGGTACGAAAGGTTACAAACGCGAGCGTCTGTGCGGAGCCCTTCTGTATCCTGGGCGTACCAGAGGGGGAAGGTATCGTTGTCACCATTCGTAAAGATGATGGGATAACCCTTTTCGGGGAGCGTATTCAAGTAGTTCATACCAAAGTCACGGCAGGCGTAACGGTCCGAACGGTCGTGGTCGTCCCAAGTTTGGCTTACCATCTGAAGGGGTACGAGCACGCCGATGGTGCAAGCAATTCCTGTTGCCACCTTTGGCGAAATGTAACGACGGAGCAAGTCTACGAGCGCAGCAACACCGAGACCAATCCACATGGCAAAGGCATAGAACGAACCCGCATAAGCATAGTCGCGCTCACGAGGCTGACCGGGAGTTTGGTTCAAGTAAAGCACGATGGCAAGTCCCGTCATGAAGAACAAGAAGAAGACTACCCAGAACTGGCGAATGCCCTTTTCGCCCTTAAATGCCTGCCAGAACATACCGAGCAAGCCCAAGATGAGGGGGAGGCAGAAGAAGACATTGCGACCCTTGTTATTTTTCAAATAGTCGGGGAGCAAATCCTGATCGCCATACATCAAGTTGTCGATGAACGAGATACCCGTAATCCAGTTACCCTTGTCCAATTCGCCATTACTCTGCACGTCGTTTTGACGTCCCGCAAAGTTCCACATGAAGTAGCGCCAGTACATAAACTTCACCTGATAGTTCATAAAGAACTTCCAGTTGTCTATCTGTGAAGGCATTTCATAGGGGATGGTATAACCCTCGTAAGTCGTAGTCTTATAATTCTTCTTCACCCCTCCGCACCAGCTTTCATAACTATCGGCATACGCGGGAGAGTGCATACGGGGGAAGAACATCTTTGTGTCAGGGGCGTAAACGTATGAGTCGGTCACCTCAATTTCGTCGTAGCGGTCGGGTTCATTAGGGTCTACCTTTTCATGGCGCTGGATGTGATCTTTCTTCGCAATGTCTACGGGGTTCACCGTATAGGGAGCGCCGAAGAAGATAGGGTGAGAACCGTATTGCTCACGGTTCAGGTAACTACCCAAAGTGAAAACGTCTTCGGGAGATGACTGGTCCATGGGCGTATTCTGCGTAGAGCGAATTACGATTACGGCATACGAAGAATAGCCCACCATCATCATCAACATGCAAAGCAACGACGTGTTCAAGAGGCGCTTGCGCATCAAGTAATTACCGTCAGAAGTCTTCCAGCGGAGTAAGAAGAAGAGGACTGCGAGTAACGCAATGCCCAACACCACTGAAATCCAACCCTTGCCAATAAAGGGAATACCGAGCAAGCCTACCGCCGCGATGTAAAGCAGGTTGATGAGCGTGCGGTTGTTGCGTGTAGTGCTCCAAATAGCTGCGAGCACCACGCTGATAAGCACGAGGATGTAGAACACGAGGCCGCTGTTGAAACCCAATTCCAAGGTGTTGACAAAGAAGAGTTCAAACCAACCGCCCACCTTTACGATACCGGGCACAAGGCCATAAAGCACGAGGGCTACGAGTACGAAACTGATGCCCAACGCTACGACCGACTGCTTTGCATTGGCCATGGGTTTCTTCTTATAGAAGTAAACAAGTACAATAGCAGGGAGACAGAGGAGGTTGAGCAAGTGCACACCGATAGAAAGTCCTGTGAGGTAGAAAATAAGCACCAACCAGCGGTCGCTACTAGGTTCGTCGGCATGGTCTTCCCACTTCAAGATGAGCCAGAATACGATGGCTGTAAGGAATGAAGAGTAAGCATACACTTCACCCTCTACGGCCGAGAACCAGAATGTGTCGCTCCACGTATAAGCCAAGGCGCCACACACGCCAGCACCCATAATCGTAGCAATCTGACTGCCCGTTTCTACGATACCGCCTTTGCAAATCAACTTTCTGGTCAGGTGCGTAATGCTCCAGAAGAGGAAGAGGATACAGAAGGCAGAAAGCACTGCCGACATGATGTTTACGCAGAGCGCCACCTGTGAGGGGTCGCTGGCAAACTGACTGAAGAAATTGCCGGTCAGCATGAAGAAGGGCGCACCGGGAGGGTGACCCACTTCCATCTTGTAAGCCGTGGTGATAAACTCTGGGCAGTCCCAGAAACTGGCAGTTGGCTCTACCGTCATGCAGTAGGTGAAGACTGCAACGGCAAAGACGAACCAACCCATCAGGTTGTTGATACGCTTGTACTGTTTCATATCTGTTGTGTTAATTTTTTGTCACCAAGAAGTGCGGAGCGCCACGTCGAGCATGCGACATCCACATATCAATCTGCAAAGGTACGAATTTTGTCTTGCGTAGGCCGTAGAATATTTAGAATATTGTCGCTCGGAAACCTATTTTCCCACTCCGCACCCCTATTTTTACACCCCAAAATCCTTGTGTTTTGACATGGAAATCCATCCTCGTAAAAACTATACCTATTGTAGTGAAAATTATTAGTAACATAAAAAAAATTATTAGTAACATAATTTAAAATAC
>JAGBYW010000156.1 GCA_017628555.1 Bacteroidaceae bacterium
AAATCTGTCAAAATTATTAGTAATGTATTTTAAAATATGTTACTAATAATTTTTTTTTCTTACTAATAATTTTTACGAAAATAGGTTTAGTTTTTATGAGGTGGGATGTGGGGGTAAAAATGTGGGATGGAGCATGAAAAATCCCAGTTAGGATCGTGGGATGCTAACTGGGATTTTTCTATGCGCGTTATGGTTATCTTCCGCGGGTATAGGTGATTTCATAGAAGCAAGGGTAGACGTTGCTCATGGCATCGCTTTGTCCTTCGGTGCTGGGCACGATGATGCGTACCTTAGCTACTTCTCCGTCTTCACTGCTTTGGCGCCCGAGTTTGATAAACTGGAGGGGAAGAATCCAACCTGAGGGCACGGATGAGCCGTAAAGTTGGCTCATCAAACCGCTGGTGAATGATGCGGTGATGGTGCCGTAATTTTTTTGTACGGTCATGCGGTCGGGGTAGATTTCCGTGGTTGAAGATTGGGAGTTTGTGCTTTGGATGGAGTCGCCGGCTATGTTAAATTCTGTATGTCGGCAAATGACGGTTGCTGACTCGCCGTCTTGCAAGCGTTCGCCTGTACCTTCGCGGAGTATTTGCATGTAAACTCCTGAACCTGAGAGGAGCACGTATTCGTTTGCTTCGACGTTTGTAGTGGTGTCGTTTGCAAAGAATTGGCTTTCGGAGATGACATTGATGGGGGCTTTTACCTCGAAGGTTACGTCGCCTGATTCTTTATCTACGATGCGTGTGCCGTAGTTGAGGAAGTTTGAAATCTGCGCGCGTTCTGTCTTGCGCATTTCGGCATAGGTGTCTTCTTCTTCGCAAGAGCAGAGGGTGGGGCAGAGGGCGCCGATGAGGAGGGTTGCACCCAGGAGTCGGTGGAGTATAGTTGTTGCTGCCATCATGTTATTCAAATTCGGGTGCAATAAGTTTGTAGCCCTTTCCGTGTACGTTGATGATTTCTACGGTGGGGTCGTCCTTCAAAAGTTTGCGGAGCTTGGTGATGTAAACGTCCATTGAGCGCGCGTTGAAGTAATTGTCGTCCACCCAGATGGTCTTGAGGGCGTAGTCGCGTTGAAGGATTTCGCCCATGTTGGCGCAGAGCAACGTGAGGAGCTCACATTCCTTTGTGGTCAGCTTAGTGGAAACTCCCTCGCGGGTGAGTGTCTGCTTCTGAATGTCGAAGATGTAGCTGCCGAGGGGGTATGTGGTGCGTTCCTTGTTCTTGCGCTTCATGCTACGGCGCACTACGGCCTCGATACGGTAGGTGAGTTCTTCCATTGAGAAGGGCTTGGTGAGGTAGTCGTCAGCTCCGATTTCGAAACCGAGATATACGTCTTCCTTCATGTTACGCGCGGTGAGGAAGATGATGGGCACGTCTTTGTTTACCTGCTTTACTTCCTTGGCAAGGGTAAAACCGTCCTTGCGGGGCATCATTACGTCGAACACACAGAGGTCGTATTTATCTTCGGTAAAAGCCTTGTAACCAGCTTCGCCGTCGGGGCACAGTTTCGTGTCGTAACCTTTAGCATTGAGATACTCGCGGAGCAACATGCCGAGGTTTTCATCGTCTTCACAAAGAAGCACTTTTGTCTTTTCTTCCATAGTTGTTAAGTAATTAGGTTGTTAGGTTTAGGGTTGTTAGTTGCTGAGATTATCAACTCTTAAGGTTGTTTGATTTTCTGATAATGGGAGTTCGATAATAAACTTTGTACCGACGCCCAAGGTACTTTCTGCTTGGATGGTTCCCTTGTGATACTTGATGACATTCTTAACGTAACAGAGTCCGAGTCCGAATCCTTTCACGTCGTGTCGGTTGCCGGTGTGTACGCGGAAGAATTTTTCAAATATCTTCTTCAGGTCTTCCTTTTTAATACCCACGCCGTTGTCGGTGATAGTGATGCGGAGCTTGTTGTTATGGTTGTCCGTTTCAATAGTCAACTCCGGATTAACTTCTGGGCGCTTGTATTTAATTGCGTTATCAAGCAGGTTGAAGAGCACGTTGGTAATGTGCATCTCGTCGGCAAGGAGTATGGTGTTAGTGGCATCTAAGCGTGTGATAATCTGCCCGCCCATACTTTCTGCCTTGAGTCGGAATACATTGACCACGTCGTCGATAATAATATGTGCGTCGATGTTTTTGCGCTTAAAGGTTTCGCCCTTGTTTTCAAACATGGAAATTTGCAAAACCTTCTCTACCTGGAAGCGCAGTCGCTTCGTCTCGTCGTTGATAATGCCCGTGATGTGCTTGAGCATGGCATCGCTCTTCCCGACAGAGGGGTCGTTGAGCATTTGTGCGGCAAGCGAGAGCGTAGAGAGCGGCGTCTTAAATTCATGCGTCATGTTGTTGATGAAGTCTGTCTTAATTTCCGTCATACGTCTCTGGCGAATGAACAGCCATACGGTAAGGCAGAATATGAAGAACAGCATCACGGTAAACATGATTGCGGGAATCATAAACCTGACGGACGAGAATACGTACTTCTGAAAATCAGGGAAGTGGATTTGTATGATCGCCATCTGGTGGGGCGACTCATTGGCAAATAGGATTTGCGTATATGAATTTTCTTCGCCCACCGCTTCGTAGTCGCAACACTTAAAAATTTCTCGCCCTTCGGGTGTCGTCACGCGCAGGTGGTAAGCGAGGTCTACACCATTGTTTGTGAGGTAGTAGCGTAACAGGCGGTCTAACTCAACAAAGTCAATGCGTTTTTCGGGCGGTTGGTGGTCGGCTTCGTAAAGCATGGAGACCACCACTTCATTAACCAGCGACTTTTGGTATAGGTAGCGCTCGCGCAACTTACGTTTCATCTCTTCGGTCGTGCTGCGGTGGCGCTGTGTGTTGCGCAGGAAGATGCCAGAGGGAGGGAGTTTCTTCTCAAAGTCAGGAACGGGGATAACTTTCAGGTAGTTCAAACTATCTCGATCTCGGCGCAACGTGTGCGTGTTTGAGGCGGAAGTTTGCAACAGTGGGGTTGCCGTGGCGGTATCTCCCTTGCCCAGCACGATCTTTTCCAACGCGCGTTCCGTAGCATTCATTTCCATGCGGCGCACCGTCCTAAAGAGGCTGCGGTTTACCGATTCGTTAAATTGCTCCTTACGCATCTCGTGTACCTGATAGTAATAATAGACTTGAAGTCCTATCAAAATGACTATCGAGGCACCCCAGAGAACGGCGATGAGGTGTGTCGTTGTCTTTTTCATACAGCAAAAGTAAAGGGCAAAAACTATTCCGCAAAATTTTACTTAATTTTTTTGGTGAAAGTAGGTATATTTAACATAAAAGGCAAAAATAATTAACGAAAAATCAACTAACAATGTTTAATTTGTTAATTTGAAAGCCCTAAAATATACGTTTTGAAGCGCATTGGGGATAGAAAAAAGGAGAGGCGTAAACCTCTCCCTTTTATATTATATAATGTGTTGCCCCACTTACTTTGCAGAGCAGTGACGTGCGACAGATGCGCGTAAAAATGAGTACGCACAATCCCTAAATCCGTTGCGCAAAAAACTAAACTACTTTTCGTAAAAATTATTAGTAACCTAAAAAAAATTATTAGTAACATATTTTAAAAAAGGTTACTAATAATTTTAGGGTAGTCTAATGTGTTGATTATCAAGAGTATTGCACTGCGAAAAATTGTTACATTTTTGGCGCTTATGACGTAGTCTCCAAAATGTTTTCCACTAACTCGAGCGCCACTTTTACGCTGGGCACTTCATACAGGGTAAGGCTGCGCTTGCCGTTGCGCTCATCAAGTTTGCATCGCTTGATATGGTGCACGGCATAGGTGAGTACATTGCCGAAAGTCTCGCTTTGGTAATACATACTCTTGGGGTTGCTCACGAAGTAGAGGGTCATGCGGCCGTTTTTGAGCGTGATGCGCTCCACACCGAGTTGTTTGCCAAGATGGCGCAGGGGTTGGATACGCAACAGTTCTTCGCCTTCGGGAGGCAAGGGACCAAAGCGGTCGAACATACGTTGGCGGAAGGCTTCCAACTGTGCCTCTTCGGAAATACCGTCAAGTTCGCGGTAGAGCAACATACGTTCGCTACTTCCCGGCACATACGTTTCGGGGAAGTAGGCGCGAAGGTCGCATTCGATGCTACATTCATCCACGAATTGGGCAACGTCGATGTTCACTTCAGGCTTCACACCTTCTGCAGTTTCATAGAGTTCGGCAAATTCCTCATTCTTGAGTTCCGCCACGGCCTGCGCGAGAATCTTTTGGTAGGTCTCATAACCGAGATCGGCAATAAATCCGCTCTGTTCGGCACCGAGTAGATTGCCCGCTCCACGAATGTCCAAGTCTTGCATGGCAATGTGGATGCCACTGCCGAGGTCGGAGAAATTCTCAATGGCTTGCAAGCGACGGCGTGCGTCGTCGGGAAGTGCAGAAAGCGGAGGCGCAAGCAGGTAGCAGAACGCCTTGCGATTGCTACGCCCTACGCGACCGCGCATCTGGTGGAGATCGGAAAGTCCAAAGTGATGGGCGTTGTCAATTATAATTGTGTTGGCGTTGGGAATATCGATGCCACTCTCAACAATGGTTGTAGAAATCAGCACGTCGTAGTCATAGTTGACAAAGTCAAGAATCACCTTTTCCAACTCGGCTGGAGGCATCTGCCCGTGCCCGATAGCCACGCGCGCATCAGGCACGTATTTTTCAACAATCGCTTTGAGGTGGGGCAACTGGGAAATGCGGTGCGTCACGAAATACACCTGTCCATTTCTGCTCATCTCAAAGTTCACGGCGTCGCCAATCACCTCGCCGTTGAAGGAGTGAATCTCCGTTTGAATAGGATGGCGGTTGGGGGGTGGCGTTTGAATTGTAGAAAAGTCGCGAGCGCCCATGAGCGAGAACTGAAGGGTGCGCGGAATGGGCGTTGCCGACATGGTTAAGGTATCGACCGACACCTTCATCTGGCGCAGTTTTTCCTTTACGCTTACTCCAAACTTTTGTTCTTCATCAATGATGAGCAGCCCGAGATCCTTAAACTTCACAGCTTTGCTCACCAATTTGTGTGTGCCAATAATGATGTTGATATTTCCCGCTTCAAGTTCGCGCAAAATCTCATTCGTTTGCTTCGTGGTGCGGGCGCGGCTCAGGTAATCCACCTTTACGGGGAAGCCCTTGAGGCGCTTGGCAAAGGTTTTGTAATGTTGAAGCGCGAGTACGGTAGTCGGCACGAGCACCGCCACTTGCTTATTGTCCGCCGCTGCTTTCATGGCGGCACGAATGGCGATTTCGGTTTTACCAAATCCCACATCGCCACACACCAATCGGTCCATGGGGCGCTGTTGTTCCATGTCCGCCTTCACCTCTTGGGTAACCTTGAGTTGGTCGGGCGTGTCCTCGTAAGCAAAACTTGCTTCGAGTTCCTGTTGCATGAAGCTATCTGCGCTAAAAGCAAATCCCTGTTGCTCCTTACGCTGTGCGTAGAGACGAATGAGGTCGCGCGCAATGTCCTTAATCTTCTTCTTCGTACGCTCCTTGAGCTTCTCCCAAGCGCCCGTGCCTAAGTGGCTCAAGCGAGGAGGTTCGCCCTCCTTGCCTTTGTACTTCGACACCTTATGAAGCGAGTGGATGGAAACGAAAACCACGTCGTCGTTCTTATACACCAACTTGATGAGTTCTTGTTGCTCACCATTCGCACCAGGCATACGCACCAATCCAGCAAACTGCCCTACGCCGTGATCCACGTGTACCACATAATCGCCGGGTTCAAACTGCATGAGTTCCTTCAGCGTCAGCGCCAGTTTTCCGTTGCGGGCGCGGTCGCTCTTGAGGTTATATTTGTGGAAACGGTCGAAGATTTGGTGGTCGGTAAAGAGGGCGATGCGCAGCGTCTCGTCAATAAAACCTTCGTGCAAGGTATGCAGGATGGGCGTAAAGGCGAAGGCTTTTCCCATGTCCTCAAAGATGGTGCGCAAGCGCTCTGTCTGCTTCTCGCTGTCGGCAAGAATGTGGAGGTCATAACCATCAGCTTTCAACTGTCCGAGCGTGGAGCGTAAGAGGTCGAAATTCTTGTGGAACAGGGGCTGGAGTTTTACGTCGAAACGCACAATAGCATTCGGCGTCGTGCTGGGTTTGTTGCCAAATTCAAGACGTTGGCAACGCGCTAATTCTCGAAGCACCGCCGCTCCGTTTGCCAAAACAAATTCGCTCTGAAACTGTCGGCGGATTTCAGCAGCTTCCATTTCCGAAGTGGCTTCGCGCTCAATGATGGCTTGAGCTGCAAATCCCTCATTGTAGGTGGCGTCAATGCGCTCGCCGATGTAGAGAAAGTCGCGTGTAAGTAGGCATGAACCTTCGGGAAGTAGGGTGGGGAAGGGTACGAGATTGCCTCCCGTCTTCTTAATTTCGGGTACAATCTTCACCGCCTTCTTGCGCTCCTTCGAGAGCTGCGTTTGCACTTCAAAGGTGCGGATCGAATCCACCTCATCACCGAAGAAATCAAGGCGGTAGGGGAGTTCACCCGAGAAGGAAAAGATGTCGACGATACTACCACGCACGGCATATTCCCCAGGTTCATAGACATAATCGCGACGTCGGAAACCCAATTCCTTCAAGCGCTCTGTTAATTCCGTGACATCGTATTCTTTGCCTTCCTCAATTTCCACCGTATTCTCCTTCAAGGTCTCGCCAGAAGCCACGCGTTCCGCCAAAGCTGTAGGGAAGGAAACAACGAACAGCGGACTTTCGCCGGCATAACTGGAAAGGCGACTGATAACATCCGTGCGCAAAATCTCATTTGCCGCATCGCGCTGACCATATTTCACGGCGCGTCTATACCCCGAGGGGAGAAACAACGCATGCTCTTCGCCCACGAGTTGAAGGAGGTCGTGATAAAAATACCCCGCCTCTTCCTCGTCATTAAGTACGACCATATAGACACACTTACGCCCCGCTTGCATCGCTGCTGCAGCAAAACAAACGGGGGCTGAGGATGCGTGCATTCCTTCGCAGTAGACGGAGGACTGGCGTTCGTCTATGAGGCGCGTAAGTGCCTTTACTTGTGGATGTTTTTGAAATCTCGGGAGCAGTGCGCTGAGTTGCATGGGCTGCGAAGTGACCTATTGGTTAATAGATGGCGAATGAAGCGTTTTGAGGATGGAATCCACGTCTGCCACAGGGAGTTTGTAGGCGTTGATGAATATGTCGCGACAGAGGGGCATACCTTGATTGGCTATCGCAGTTTCGCCTAATTCGTAGGCTTTGATCAACTTGCTTATCTCTGCCTTCTTCGCAGAATTGCTGGGGAATACGAGTTGCATCTTTGCTCCTTCGACTACCACATCTTCCTTCAAAACCGTGTGCCCTTGAAGTTCTGCGCAAATGGCCTGGAGTTGAGGAAGCACCGCTGCATCCACCTGACGGTTGGTCAGCATATCTGCGCGCAACCAAAGGTCGTTAATCTGTGGATAGTGGGCATCCTCGCGTTTGAGACCAGCATCTGCTAATTCATTTAGGCAGAAGACTTCCGCTCCACTGTGACGCGAGAGGGCGATCGTATGGTTGTATAAATCGCCCACCTTTTTCGCCGCAATATCTTTGGATGCGACAAGCGCATAGCGTGTGTCCAACCTCAGTTGTGAGGAAAGTTTGTGCCCCTTGCTAAGGTAGTGGGCAAAGCGTGTGCGGTCCATCATGCAGACGTCCACCGCGTTGTTCAGCAATGCCGTGTCGCAATCAAATTGTGACACATAGGGCAGAATCTCAATGGTTATTCCCAACGAATCACAGATGCCCGCTTGCTGGGCATAGTAGATGGGAAGCGCCTCAAGTGTGGGGAGCACAGCGACGCGCAAGTCATAAGCAATACTATCGTGTGCCTTGCTTGATTTTTCTGCCGACGTGTCGGAAGTAGAGGATTGGCATCCCGTCACGAAACTTACTCCTACAAGAAGTAGGAGCATCGTAAGCACACTAAAATATTTTGCTTTCTTCATTGTCTTGAAAATAAACGAGGGGCAAGTGTTGCCACCAGCCCCTCCGTTATAGTAAATAGTAGTTAAGGTGTTACCCTAATTAACTTCAGATTAACCTCTGATAGCTGCGATACCGGGGAGAACCTTACCTTCGATAGCTTCGAGAAGTGCACCACCACCAGTTGAGATGTAAGATACCTTGTCAGCCATGCCGAACTTGTTGATACAAGCTACAGAGTCACCACCACCGATGAGTGAGAACGCACCGTTAGCAGTTGCTTCAGCGATAGCTTCAGCGATAGCCTTAGAACCAACAGCGAAGTTGTCCATTTCGAATACACCAGCAGGACCGTTCCAAAGAATAGTCTTAGCGGGAACGATAGCTGCAGCAAATGCCTTGCGAGCTTCGGGACCTGCATCGAGACCTTCCCAACCAGCGGGGATTTCCTTAACGGGGAGAATCTGAGTGTTGCAGTCGTTCTTGAAGTCGTCACCAGCTACACAGTCGTCAGCAAGTACGAGGTTTACACCCTTGGCCTTAGCCTGTTCGATGATAGAAAGAGCGAGTTCGAGCTTATCGTTTTCGCAGATAGAGTTACCTACTTCACCACCCATTGCCTTAGCAAATGTGTAAGTCATACCACCGCAGAGGATGAGGTTGTCCACCTTGTCCATGAGGTTTTCAATGATACCAATCTTTGAAGAAACCTTAGAACCACCCATGATTGCAGTGAAGGGGCGCTTGATGTTAGAAAGGATGTTGTCAACAGCAGTAACTTCCTTTTCCATCAAGTAACCGAGCATCTTGTGGTCAGCGTCGAAGCTGTCAGCGATAACTGCTGTAGAAGCGTGCTTGCGGTGAGCTGTACCGAATGCGTCGTTTACGTAGATGTCAGCGTAAGAAGCGAGCGTCTTAGCAAATTCTGCCTGCTTGCCCTTCATTTCTTCCTTAGCCTGCTTGTAAGCGGGGTCTTCCTTGTCGATGCCAACGGGCTTACCTTCTTCTTCAGCATAGAAGCGGAGGTTTTCGAGAAGGAGCACGTCACCAGGCTGGAGTGCTGCTGCAGCTTCCTGAGCCTTTGCACAGTCGGGAGCGAACTGAACCTTTACGCCGAGCTTTTCAGAAACAGCGTCAACAATCTGAGAGAGCGAGAACTTAGCATTCACCTTACCCTTGGGCTTACCCATGTGGCTCATGATGATGAGTGAACCACCGTCAGCGAGCACCTTCTTGAGAGTGGGGAGCGCACCGCGGATACGAGTGTCGTCAGTGATGTTACCGTTTTCGTCAAGGGGTACGTTGAAGTCTACACGTACAATTACCTTCTTACCCTTGAAATCACAAGTGTCGATTGTCATAATGCTTATTGAATTAAAAGTTTAATAATAAGTTGCTATAAACAGGAGCGCTACGTGCGCTTTGCGTGGCGAAGTTAGTTAATTTTTTTTAGATGGGCAAAAGTTCGGAGATAAATTAGTGTGCTTTCCCGTATTGGCAACCATTATGGGAGATTGTTGTTACCTATTCTGGAATGCGAAGTTTAAAAATAGTGGGTGTGGAAGTTTTGTTCTTGAGGATTTCTCTGTAGTCACAAAGCAACAAAGTTTCTGGATGTGTGTCTTTCTTTAGACAGAAATGTGTAACTTTGACCTGAAATTTTTTAGATACTATGACAATTTTGACTTCAATACTTTTAGATGGGTTGCTCGCCTTGGGCTTGAATCCTGGTGAGGCGAATACGGTGCATCGCATACTCTTGATTTTCTTGATTATAGTGGTTTCCTTTGCCTTGGATTTCCTGTGCAAACGTATTCTTGCTCCCCTGATTAAGAAAATTACGGTGCACACGCAAACGAAGTGGGACGACTATCTGCTTAACGACGATGTGCTTTCAAAGACGTGCCACCTCATACCTCCTGTGGTGGCTTATGCGCTGATGTCCCTTGCCTTTTCTCGCGAACAAGCCCTGCTTGATGTGGTGTTTAAGGTGTGCTGGATTTATAATGTAATCGCAGCGGTGAGATTGGTGTTTGCGATTCTCAATTCGGTCTATACCATTTCCAGCGAGCACGATGATTACAAGCATCGTTCGCTCAAGGGGTTCTATCAGATGCTCAAGTTGATTGTGGTGTGCATCGCCGCGATTATCATTGTGAGTGAACTGATTGGCAAAAGTCCGATTGTGATTCTCACGGGACTTGGAGCGGGAACCGCAATTCTTATGCTCGTGTTTCAGGATACGATTAAGGGACTTGTGGCGGGTATCCAATTGACCGCCAACGATATGTTGCGCCCCGGCGATTGGATTACAGTGCCCAAATATGGTGCAGACGGTGATGTCATAGAAGTAACACTCACAACGGTGAAGGTGCGCAACTGGGACAAAACGATAACTACCGTTCCGCCCTACGCATTGGTGAATGATTCGTTCCAAAACTGGCGTGGTATGTTTGAAATTGGGGGGCGCCGTGTGAAGCGTTCTATCAATATAGATATGAGTAGTGTGCGCTTCTTGACCGCGCAGGAGTGGAAGCAGTTTTCTAAAGAACCTTGGATGAAGGGGTATGAACATGCGGAAGGGGAGGAGGTAAACCTTTCGCTCTACCGCCAGTACATTACGTATTACTTGAAGCATCACCCTAAAGTGCACCAAGAAATGACCCTACTTGTGCGCCAACTTCAACCTACGCCACAAGGACTACCCATCGAACTCTACTTCTTCTCTGCCGATACCGCTTGGCTACGCTACGAAGCACTCCAAGCAGAAGTCTTCGACCACATCATCGCCGTAACCCATCGCTTCGGTCTCTCCGTATTCCAAAGTCCCTCGGGCATGGATTTGCAACAACGGTTACGTGGGTAATGAAGATTTCATATATACGTAAAAAAACTACTTAGTGCTGTATCAACAGTCCTAAGTAGTTTTTTTTATTGAGCAAATAGTAAGAACGTATTAGCGTTTCTTAAATACTTGACTTAATCCCTTGGCACCCAATATCGCAAGCCCGCAATATTGAAACAACTTTGCCAATCCAAAACAAAGAGTCCACAACGCGGCTTTCCATTCCGCACTGATGGGCAGCGTGAACTGTGCGAATGAAACAATGTAAAAGGGAACGCAACTTGCCGTGACTATTACGCCCGCCCAATAAGGCAAACGAGCCAGCCACCGTTTTGTTGCAGAAATTTTAGTGCGAAGGGTTGGGATCATTTTCATGATTGAAAATAGTATATTATGGGGATTCTCATGCCTCCTTAATCCTTAAAATAGTCATAAGTTTGTGCATGTTCACACTTGAAAATACCATCTTCATAAGTAATCTCGTTCTCTTCCATCCAATCTTCTACCACAATCTGCATCTTTTTCCTCTTAAACTCAAACCAAGCCTCGCGAAGGTTCGTAGAGCGCAACGCATCTTGAAAAGCTGAAAAGGGGTGACGCCGACTTAATGCAGTCCAAAGTATGTTGTGTGGAACGGGATTCTTAATCGTGATTGCAAATTCTTCCATGTGCCTGAATGCCTCTCTGGAACTAAAAGGTTCAATGGGAAGCAAACGGTGAGTAGGATCTGGATAAAGTTCAGCATCCTCAATGTACGCTTGTGTATCTTGGGCGTCAAAATCATAAAACCATTCTATATCATGGTCACTCATAGCTGTGGATACGTCATCTATAAATCTATCAAGTGTGTTCATTATGTCTGTTGTTTATGAAATCTTAAATATTACCTCAAAGTAAAGTTAAAGAATCAATGTCGCAAATATACTAGACAGTATGGAATAACTTGATTGTACTCCAGCGCTACTAGTCCTCATCATTTATTCGTTCTGTTTTACTATTGGGAACCAATTTCAAGCACATATTTTCTGTGTTGTAGATAACCTTACTAAATTGCAGAAAATAATCCATACCTAAATTGCCATAACCTAAACCTATATCATGATTGCTGTTGCATGAAACGAAGATGGTAGGAAAGGTGTAGGATACACCACCGATACCTATGTTTACTTCATTAAGAATATATCCATTCTCTATCGATACTCCCCCAGCCCCAGCCATACGAGTGATTGCGGTGACACAATTTGTGGCAATACTGTCGCTATATTGTGCATGGTATCGAGTTGTCAATACACTAGAAGTAGCGCCAGTATCTAAATGTATGAGTCGCGGAACGCCTTCTATCTCTGCTTCTACACAGAAAAGTCCGCTCGTCCCATAGCACATATTGGGAAGATTTCCTTCGGCAAAAGAGGTTGTGTTATTAGGTATTACGATTGCCGAACGTGCAAAGTCGAGATGAAATTCCTTTACAGATTGGATAAACTCAACGCCGAGAATCATCTCCAAGTGTTTCATATGCACATCTATACTATCAACACCCGAAGAGATGTCCATGACGTAAAATGGCACATTCTTTACCGTGATATTCCCCATAGCGATTTCTTTGGCTACAGCAAAACCGCCTTGCTGAGTGCCAAACCCTGTCATCTGTGTGCCTATATTGTAAAAATCAAGACCAAGGCGTTGCGCCGTGCTTGTGCTAACGATATTCACTCCAGCTCCTGAGTCGAAAACAATATCTTGTTTCTTTCCATTAACAACAGCAGGCATCATCATTGTGATACTGCGCCTATTAGCTTGTCCTATAGAATCAAGACGAAAAGAAGCAACACCTTCATCACCCGATATTGTCACTTCATTTATACCTTCGTATTGAGACAATGTTTCGTGTTGTTTTCCCCATTCTTTAAAGGCAGACAATGATGCACTATCTGAATACGGTTCAAAAGCCTTACACATGTCATCCAGCACCATTGCGGCTTCAGCATAACGCCCCATTCGCTTCAACGAAGTGGCTTTCATGTATAACATCGACATCACATTGCCGACTCCTATTTCTGTTTGATGTTCATTAACCAAGCGATCTATGGCACGACAGGCTTCATCATTGCGATTGAAGTTATATGCCAACATGCTTTCAGAAAAAGTCTTTAGCATAGGTGGGAGTGAGTCTTTCCCCTCTACATACAAATCGCGCAATTCAAACCATTCACTGTTATTGAGCGCTGAACTAACTTTCGCTTCATAAAGACTTTGCGCAGATAAGGAATATATTGCAAAAATCAAAAACGTAATGTAAGTAAGAACCTTCTTCATATCTTCAATATTATAATTATGCAAATATAGACAAATTTTACATAAGACAATGTCTTATTATAGTTATTACTTACTTTTGCAACTGATATATATGAAGAATTTCTCATGACAAAACTTAGTGCGAAACAGTTGGAAGATAAATTACACTTTGCAGGTGAGGTAGTCCCCTCCATGAAGCGTCGCTGCGAAGGTCACGATTATGAGGCGCGTCAGATGTATCTTATCACTATTACGGTGGAGGGGCGTCGCCCGTTGCTGGGGTGTGTCATTGGCAATCTTGAGGCGGAAGAAGGAGCGCCAGATGCCCCGCACATTGAACTTTCACCGCTCGGAAAAGAAGTCGAGCAAGAGTGGATGGCAATTCCTCTGTATCACCCCGAAGTGAAAGTGCTTGCCCTCCAAATTATGCCCGACCATCTGCACAGCATCCTCTTCGTCAAAGAGCGTATGCCCCAGCATTTAGGGCACATCATCAAGGGCTTTAAAGCAAGCACGAACAAAGCCTACCGCAGGCTCATTGCCCCTCGTCCAGCCTCCCTTTCAGTAGGTTGCGACGCCGTCGCAACTAACGTAACCGCGACCGCCCTGCGCACCCGTCCCGACCGCAAGCACGGCCTCCTCTGGAGCATTGGATACACCGACGGTATCCTTGGTCGCCAAGGGCAACTCGACAACTGGTTCACCTACCTCCGCGACAACCCTCGGCGCCTACTCATGAAGCGCCTTCACCCCGAATTCTTCCGCGTACAGCGCCATGTAAAGGTGGGGATGTATGAATTTTCTGCCATAGGCAACCGCTACTTGCTGACCTACCCCGTACGTCTGCAAGTGCAATGTTCACGTCGCCTTACCGAAACTGAAATCGCGCAACAGAAGACATACTACTTGGAGCAAGCAAAGCGTGGTGCCGTGTTGGTTTCGCCCAGTATATCGCCAGGAGAGAAAACCATCATGCGCGCCGCCTTTGATGCCGGTTGTCCGCTCATCCTTTTGCAGGAAAATGGATTCACCGACCTTGCCAAACCAGGAGGTGCGCGCTTTGATGCCTGTGCCGAAGGACGTCTGCTCATCCTTACCCCTTGGGAACATCACAACCAGCGCCTCGCTATCCAACGCAATCAATGTCTTTCCCTCAATGAGATGGCACGAGTGATTTGTGAATAGTTTTTTTAAGTGGCACATTTTTTTCAAAAATCTCTTGACTCGTCCCTAAGGGCATGCCTTAACTTTGCACTCGCTAGCAAATCAATCGTACGATAATGAGTAGAAAAACAAAGTTAAAAATTGGAGAGTTTTCCAAGATGATGCAAGTCACGGTGAAGACCTTGCGCCACTATTAGCAAAAGGGATTGCTCGTGCTCCTTGTTACTTAGCGGAGGTGCTTTCAGCATCGCCTTAATTAGCTGACTTGCATAATTTTGATTATGTAAGAGAACGTCTTTACTTAAAATTTATAGCAAGGTTTGATAAATATAGTGATGTTTGATGGGCATTTAAGCACCTTGATTTGTTGACATTTTTTTGTAGAATGGGTTTTGCTTCACATATTCTTCTGTCATTTTGAATGAGTGAATATATTCCAGTGTCAGTTTGATCTTGAAATACAATATCCCAACAATCAAGAATATAGTATAAATGGAAATGTTACTTAATGATAGAAGGAAACTACTCCAAGGCATAAATGTATTCCATTTTTGTATATCATAATCAAATATTCGATAATGCAAATTGAACAATATAATCACAAAAATGAGAATACTTAAACCAATATGTACGATATTTATTATGCTCCAAAATTTAAAGCATAATTTACAAACATCAATTTGGTCTTTTAATTTTGAATGAGTAAAAATATAAACGTTCCTAATTTCAAACGGAGATGGAATAACCATGCTAAAACATAACTCAAAAAAACTTGATAATATTAGAGCGAAAAATACCCACCATCCAAATTCAGTAACGAACAATGCTCCTATAAATGGACATAAGAAATAGCAAATACCACAAATTATATTGGTGATTTTTATTGTGTTAGGATTAATTTCTTTTGGTTTATCAAGTGAATATGCGTCCAAATCTGAATTAGAAATTCCTCTGCTTAATAAATAGGGGGTGCCTATCAATAGTGTGAACAGATCTATTAACTTACGGGTCATTCTATCAGAGTCTCGTTGATTGAAGGGATAATTTTTTCGAACCATGTTTTTTGATTTTGGTAGTGATGTTTGTAAAGTATATAGAATATTAAGAATCTAACATTTGTCCATTTTGAGTTTGTGGAGATGAATGTGATTGCAAAGTTACATAAACAATAAATCCTTCATCTAAATAGTGTTGAAAAATATTTGTTATTTAGTGGAACAATAGATAGGAAATAGGAGTAGTAACCCAGCAAGGTTGCTACTCCTATTTTTATTACTATTAACGCAAGGATTACATCATACCGCCCATGCCGGGAGCACCCATAGGCATTTCGGGCTTGTCTTCCTTCTTGTCGCAGATGACACATTCTGTTGTGAGGAACATACCTGCTACAGACGCTGCGTTTTCAAGGGCTACGCGCGTTACCTTTGCAGGGTCAACTACGCCGGCAGCACGGAGGTCGCCAAAGGTGTCGTTCTTGGCATTGTAACCGAAGTTGCCTTCGCCTTCACGCACCTTGTTTACAATCACAGCACCTTCAACACCTGCGTTCTTACAGATTTGACGGAGGGGTTCTTCGATGGCGCGACGGATGATGGCAATACCTGTAGTTTCATCGGCGTTGTCGCCCGTGAGACCTTCGAGCGCAGCTTGCGCACGGATAAAGGCAACACCGCCACCCGTTACGATACCTTCTTCAATCGCTGCACGCGTTGCGCAAAGTGCGTCATCGCAACGGTCCTTCTTTTCCTTCTGTTCGGTTTCAGAAGCTGCACCCACCTGAAGTACACACACACCGCCCGCAAGTTTCGCCTGACGTTCCTGAAGTTTTTCCTTGTCGTAGTCAGAAGTCGAGTTAGCGATTTCCACCTTGATTTGGTGAATGCGGTCAGCAATAGCCTGCTTGTCGCCAGCACCATTCACGATAGTGGTATTGTCCTTCGTTACGTTTACCTTCTCTGCTGAACCGAGCATTTCGAGTGTCGCCTGTTCGAGCTTAATGCCCTTTTCTTCGCTAATCACGATACCGCCTGTGAGCGTAGCAATATCTTCAAGCATTGCCTTACGACGGTCGCCAAAACCGGGAGCCTTCACGGCGCAAATCTTGAGTTGTGTGCGGAGGCGGTTGACAACGAGCGTTGTGAGCGCTTCGCTATCTACGTCTTCTGCAATGATGAGCAAGGGGCGACCTGTCTTTACCGCGGGATCAAGGATGGGGAGGAACTCCTGAAGGTTGGAAATCTTCTTATCATAAATAAGGATGAGCGGACGCTCCATTTCGCAGTTCATCTTCTCCGTATCAGTCATGAAGTAGGGAGAAAGATAACCGCGGTCGAACTGCATACCTTCAACAGTCTTAAGAACCGTGTCGCGACCCTTAGCGTCTTCAATAGTGATTACACCATTCACGCTCACGGCACGCATACCGTCGGCAATGAGTTTGCCGATTTCAGCGTCGTTATTCGCAGAGATAGTAGCCACTTGCTCAATCTTGTCGTAAGATTCTTCCACCATTTCCGCCTGTTCCTTAAGGCTTTCAACCACCTTCTTCACCGCCTTGTCAATACCGCGCTTGAGGTCGAGGGGATTAGCGCCAGCAGCGAGGTTCTTAAGCCCTTCGTTGAGGATGGCTTGTGTGAGCACCGTTGCAGTAGTTGTACCGTCACCGGCATCATCACCTGTCTTGCTTGCTACACTCTTTACGAGCTGCGCACCAGCATTCATGAAACTGTCTTCAAGTTCGATTTCCTTTGCTACCGACACACCGTCTTTCGTGATACGGGGAGCGCCAAATTTCTTGTCAATAACTACATTTCTGCCCTTAGGACCGAGCGTTACCTTTACTGCATTTGCAAGTGCATCAGCACCTTGACGCAACAAGTCGCGTGCGTCAACGTCATATTTAATTTCTTTAGCCATAAATCTTGAGGTTATGAGGTTTAAAGGTTTTTAGGTTGTAAGGGTTTGAGGGTCTTTACGGACTTTAAGGTCTCTTAGGTCTTTAAGGATACACAGCGTGCTGGTTGTCCCGCAGGCCTTAAAACCTTACAACCTCAGCCCCTTAAAACCTTATTGAATTGTTACTGCAAGAACATCGCTCTGGCGCATAATGAGCAACTTTTCGCCGTCGATGTCAATTTCAGTGCCGGCATACTTACCGTAGAGCACCACGTCGCCTTCCTTAAGCACCATTTCTTCGTCCTTAGTGCCGTTGCCCACAGCGAGAACTGTGCCGTAAAGAGGTTTTTCCTTAGCAGTGTCGGGGATGATGAGACCGCCGACAGTCTTTGTTTCAGCAGGAGCGGGCTTAATCACCACGCGGTCTGCAAGAGGTTTGATTGTCATAGTATATTTTGTTAATTGGTTTATATCAGCTATACTTATTAGTTACAAATCGCGTGCCACTTTTGAGTTTTCAGTGAAAATTTCTTGTACGTTTCAGAAAAATAGCGTTGTCGGGTGTCCAAATGAAGTCGTGTATATATAATATTGTCTCATTTAATAATAGGGTAGTGGGATGCGAAACTGTTTTTGAAACTTCGGAACTCTCGCGACTATTATTACATAATGTACGGGCGATTTTTGCGCCCCGTGAGCTGAGAAAATTTCCCCTAAATCCATTGCGAAAAAAACTAAACTACTTGTCGTAAAAATTATTAGTAACCTAAAAAAAATTATTAGTAAGATAATTTAAAAAAGGTTACTAATAATTTTGAGTAGGTCTAAGTGTTTGATTATCAGTAGTATTGCTTAGCGAAAAATTGTTACATTTTTGAGGGGCGTTTCAGCATGCTTTTGGAGCATGGTTAAGCTATAAAAAACTCCAACCGCAGCATGGGTTCTGCGGTTGGAGTAGTGTGTGGGTAAATCTGTGAAGTGCGTTACTTTTTGGTCACTTGTTCCTCAACATACTTCATCATGTCTTCGCCACGGAGCCCGCGCTTGAGGATTGTGCCGTCGGGGGCAATGAGCATGATATGGGGGATGGAGTTCACGCTATAGATTTTTGCGCCGTTCTCTTGAACGTGAGCGGGAATGTGAATCTGGGGGTAGTCAATCTTATAGGTCTTCAGCGTGCTCTTGAAGTTTGTTTCGTTATCGGAAATGTTTACGCCGACAACGGTAAGTCCCTTCTTCTGCAACTTCTTGTGGAGCTTCACCAAGTTGGGCATTTCAGCCTTGCAGGGACCGCACCATGATGCCCAAAAGTCTACCAACACGTAATTGCCCTTGCCCACGAAATCAGAGAGCTTGGTGAGTTTGCCTTCCGTAGAAAGTCCGCCAAAGTCGGTAAACATTTTGCCCTCCTTAGTCTTTTCCTTTTGCTCAAGTTGTTGCTTGAACGCCTGGATAATGGCATTGTCCTTAGCGTATTTCACAATGTTGCTCATAGAGTCGATTTTCTCCAGAGTGGGAAAGAGTGGACGCGCGGTCATACCGAGGATTACGGCACCAATTTGGTTGTCCTTATTCGCCTCAATCTCTGCGCGATAATAGTCGTAGAGTTTGTCGTATTCCGCCTTTTTGATTGCGCGAATAGAGTCGGGGGTGGCGTTTGCTTCGTTGAGCTTGTTTTCCTTCTCGCGGATGGCAGCTGCCTGCTTCGCGATGCTGTCCATAATGGCGTTGTACTTGTCGTTCAAACCTCCATTGTCGGTAGTTTTGATGGGCGCTTCCAACGCGTTGATTTGAATGTTACGGCCATTTTCTACGAACACAACGGTGCGCTGTTGTGCCATGTGCACGAGGAGGATGCTTTGGTCGCTCACGGTGTCGGAAAACGTGAATTTGCCTTTGCTAATCAGGCATGAGTCAAGCACTTCTTCCTTGTCTGTCATGAGGTAAGCATAGGTGCTGTCTAATTGTTCGTTTACCGTACCCTCAATCTTGTACTTGTTAGGTCCGCAACTCGCCATCAAAGCGGGAAGCGCGAGCAGAATGAATTTCTTCATAAAAATGTATGTGTGGGTTGGTGAATACTATTTGTGCAACAAGAGACCATGCACGGGGCACAGTCTCTTGCTGATGGGGGAGTTTAGAAATTTTCAGCCTTGAGCTGGAAGTAACTCTGGGGATGGTCGCAAACGGGGCAGATTTCGGGAGCGTCCTTGCCCACCATGATGTGA
>JAGBYW010000157.1 GCA_017628555.1 Bacteroidaceae bacterium
AAAATATCCGCATCAACATTGTTATTCTCTGCAGTAGCAATGATTTGTGCTTGTGACGATACGACCGACTCCTTTGGTACCTCAGTGATGCCAGAGCACGATGTATTGATTACTACAACAAAAACTTACAAGATGGACTCCCAAACACTTAAAATGGACTCCATTCTTGGGAGCACAAGTACCTGCTATTTAGGGGCTGTAGTTGACCCAGAAACACGCGCCAACACTACATGCAACTTTCTCGCTCAATTTCATACTTCAGAAAATTACTCCCTCCCCGAACGCAGTAAGTTATTACTTGATGCCAACAACGAGATTGTAATTGACTCATGCGACATCCGTATCTATTTTGATAATTATTACGGCGACTCGCTAACAACCATGAAACTCCTTGTGCAGGAATTAGATACTGCCAAAGTTATGGAAGAAGGGCAACTGTATTATACAAATATTGACCCCAAAAAATTTCTCCACGATAGTGGCACAAAAGTCTCAATGACTTATGCCGTCAAGGATCTTATGCGCCCTGCTACAGAAACTGAAGGTACATCCTACTATCGCAGTATTCGAGTGCCATTAGACGCAAGTTACGGGAAGTTCCTGCTTGATAAATATTACGAGCAACCTAATTATTACAAAAACTCGTACATGTTTATCCACCACGTGTGTCCAGGTTTCTTCTTTGAAGTAACAGGCGGTGTAGGCAGCATGGTTGAAACTATGATAACCACGCTCAATGTTTACTTTAAGTATCACACAAAGACGGAAACAGGCAACGACACAATCGTAGACGGTCTTCAGCGCATGGCTGCCACAGAAGAAGTATTGCAAAATACACAGATTGAAAACAAACTTCCTGCCTCAATGCTTGATTCCTCAAACGGATACACCTATATCAAGTCTCCCGCTGGTCTTTATACAGAAATCTCACTCCCCATCAATGAGGTGATTGCTGGAGAGCACTACAATGACACGATTAACTCTGCCTCATTTGCGCTGCGCTGTTATAAGGACAATACACACAATATCTACGACCTTTCAGCGCCTCCCACCATCTTAATGATTCGAAAGGCGGAACAATATTCTTTCTTTGAAGAATCAAAACTCACAAGCACACAGGCATACATCTCTAATCACAACCCACAGACGAATGCTTATACATTCAGCAACATCAGTCAGTTGATTAAGATTATGAAGGATGAGCGCGACATCGCATGCAAAGTGCTCCCCACGGATACAGAAGCTGAACGCTTAGCAAAGTATCAGCAATGGGAAACTGAAAATCCCGATTGGAATAAGGTAATCCTACTCCCCGTCCGTGCAGAATATTCTTCATCCAATTCTGGTTACGGAAATACTTCGCAAACGCTGATGCGCATCCATAATGAGTTTGGCATGCATAGTGCAAAAATCCAAGGCGGAGCACAAGGCGTCGAACTTTCTGTAATTTATAGTCGTTTCCAATAATCAGGAAGAAAAGGTTTGAGGTTTGTAAGCAACAATCCACCTACAACCTTCTTAGATCCCCAAACAAGGAGAGACGTTCAAAAACTTTTAACCCTTCCCCCAACCATAAGCATAAGGAGCAGAGGAACTATTTTTAGAAATAGCAACACTCTGCTCTTTCTTATTTCCCCAAACATACTCCCATGATGCAAAGTTTTCTATTAGCCGCAGGCTTAGGCACGCGCCTGAAACCCCTCACCGACTCGATCCCCAAAGCACTTGTACCCGTGGCAGGTACTCCGCTTCTCAAGCATATTTCTCAAAAACTCATTGATGCAGGCGCTGAGCGCATCGTAGTCAATGCGCATCACTTCGCCCAGCAAATTGTCGACTACATAGCCAGTCAAGATTGGGGCGTTGAGGTAAAAATTTCAGATGAGAGCGCCCAACTCCTAGATACGGGAGGCGGACTTAAAAAGGCACAACCCCTCTTTTCTCCCGACGCTCCTATTCTCATTCACAATGTGGATATTTTGAGCAATGCCAACCTTCAACAACTACAGCACGCGCATAAGCACCACGACGTCACTTTGCTCGTCTCTAAGCGCACCACCAACCGCTACTTGCTCTTCAACGACGACATGCGCCTTGTGGGCTGGACAAACATACAGACGGGAGAAGTGCGCAGTCCCTACCCTAACCTTGATCCTTCAGCATGCAGGCAATTCGCATTCTCAGGCATCCACATGTTCTCCCCCAAGTTATTCCCACTCATGGATAACTGTCCTGAAAAGTTCCCCATCATGGATTTCTACTTAAACCATTGCCATGAAATAGACATATACGGGGCAACGCAAGAGGGATTACAACTGTTGGATGTAGGCAAATGTAACGCACTCGCTGAAGCTGAAAAGTTTATCACAACCCTCAATGCAGCAAGCAACATAAATTAACGCTCCACCTACACATTTTTTTGAAAAATTGCTTTGCTGCAAACTGAGCGAGCAGTAACTTTGCACTCATGAAAACAGGATTTGACCACGAAAAATACCTCAGAATTCAATCTGAACGCATCAAGGAGCGCATTGCCAAATTTGGAGATAAACTGTACCTTGAATTTGGAGGCAAACTCTTTGATGATAATCACGCCAGTCGCGTGCTTCCCGGTTTCCAACCTGATAGCAAATTGCAAATGCTCTTGCAACTTCGTGACGAGGCAGAAATCATCATGGTAATCAGTGCTCACGACATTGAGAAAAATAAAATTCGTGGAGACCTTGGTATTACTTATGACGAAGATGTACTGCGTCTGCGCGACGAATTCGACAACATTGGTCTTTATGTGAGCAGTGTTGTCATTACCCACTACAATGGTCAGTCAAGCGCCGATGCTTACCGCAACCGCTTGGAGCGCCAAGGCATCAAGGTGTATTACCATTACACCATTGATGGGTATCCCCACAATGTTAAGTTAATTGACTCCGACGAGGGTTTTGGTCGCAACGACTATATTGAGACTACTCGCCCCTTGGTAATCGTTACAGCTCCAGGTCCTGGTAGTGGCAAAATGGCTGTATGCTTGAGTCAGCTTTACAACGAGCATAAGCGCGGAGTCAAAGCGGGTTATGCCAAATTTGAAACCTTCCCCGTGTGGAACCTTCCCCTGAAGCACCCTATCAATGTGGCATACGAGGCAGCAACAGCCGACCTCAACGATGTCAACATGATTGACCCCCTCCATCTTGAGGCATACGGAGAGATTGCTGTCAATTACAACCGAGACATTGAAATCTTCCCCGTGCTCAACGCCATCTTCGAAGGTATCTATGGCGAAAACCCCTACAAGTCTCCCACGGATATGGGCGTAAACATGATTGGGTTCTGCATGAGCGACGAAGAGGTATGCAGCAATGCCGCACGCGACGAAATCATCCGCCGCCATTACGAAGCACTCAACCGTTACGCCAACGGCGCCGACAATGAGCATGAAGTCAATAAGATTGCGCTCATCATGAAGCAGGCAAAGCTCACTACCGATTACCGCCGCACAACCATTGCCGCACGCGAACGCAAGGAACAGTGGAACTGCCCAGCAGCTGCAATAGAGTTAGCAGACGGCACCATCATTAAAGCGGGTTCAAGCGAACTCCTCGGACCGAGCGCTGCGCTCATCCTCAATGCCACGAAGCACCTTGCAGGCATACCACACGAGGTAAAGCTCATCCCGCAATCCATGATCGAACCTATTCAGCACACGAAGGTGTCTTTCCTTCACGGGCGTAATCCGCGCCTCCACACCGACGAAGTGCTTGTAGCGCTCTCACTCTTGAGCACCACAGATGAAAATTGCCGCCGCGCACTTGAGCAACTCCCCAAGTTCAATGGTTGCCAAGTTCATACTACGGTAATGCTCAGCGAAGTCGACCGTAAGATTTTCAAGAAACTCGGCATCGGTCTTACCAGCGATCCCGTAAAGAAATAGACTTATATTTCAAATATAAAGATGAGGGTGTGTCGAAATAGGCACACCCTCTTTTTATTTACTTCAGTCTGGTAAAGTTTTGGTAATGATACAGTCTGTAGGGGCAATAAGCACATAACCTTAGATAGCGCCCTCGGTTAATGAGCGGTAGTACTTTAATTCACCTCATACCTCATGCTAAATATTCACCTTCTCCAAAGTATATCCCAAATGTTTGAGTCGGATAGATGCTCCTAAGCAGAACATCAATCTGCAGGCAATCACGAAGCAGTGATAGGCCAAGGGAGATTGTGGGGGAATTTGCTCACGTCGAATGCTGGTGGTGGCGATGCGTGCACTGGTTCTAAACAGATTGACATACTCCTGCGCTTCTGAACTATCCCAAGCAAGTCCAAGATGATGCTGCAAAATATTGTCATCCATATCATCAAATCCTTGCTCGCCATAAAAGGCAGGATAAGGCGTTTGTTGCAACAAATCCCAATCACGGTCCCATCCCTCAGCAACCGCCAAACCTAAGTATGCCGCCCATGCCACAGATACTTCGGGGTAATCCGCAATCTGCGTAACGGCATCAGCAATATATTCGTGTTGGAAACGCTCCCACTGAGCGCTAATTTCATCAACGAGCATAAACTTTCCACCAAGTGCAGGAGCTGGGAGAAGAATGGCCTCCTGAAGTCGTTGCTCAAACTTATTAAGATACTCTTTATCTTCCATATTTTGCTATAGAACTAATTTAACCTTTAATTGCAAAGTTACAAATAATCACGTAGTTTTTCTCATGTACATTATAAAAAATGGCGTGGGGATGGGAAGGGTTAAGAACTAACGGTAAACAAGCGTTCACCATGAATCGTATGCCGTTCACCCTTAACCATTCACTATTTTTCCACAAAACTATTTGAGCATTTCATAAACAAATGCTAAATTTGCAGATATGATGGATTTAACATTCCCCAATATTTGGATAGAATTCAGTTCGACCCTACAGTTAGTGCTTAAAGGACTAATTGTAGGCATCATTATATCTGCTCCTATGGGTCCTGTAGGCATTTTGTGCATCCAACGCACGATGAAGAAAGGGCGTATTTTTGGCATAGTGACGGGCGCGGGTGCGGCGTTGAGCGACTTTATCTACGCGCTAATGACGGGTTTAGGAATGTCCTTTGTCATTGATTTTATTGAGCGCGGTCAAACGCTCTTTTGGTTAAAACTCATGGGCAGCATCATGCTACTCATTTTTGGGATACACACCTATTTGCAAGACCCTCGAAAAGGCATGCGCACGGAGATGAAGCGTAAAGGCACTTTGTTCTACAACTTCATATCAGGTTTTGGACTGACCATCAGCAACCCGCTCATTGTGTTCCTCTTCATAGCCCTCTTTAATATGTTCACCTTTGTCATTCCCGCAAATCTATTGGGACAAGCGATAGGTTATCTCTCTATCATCGCTGGGGCAATGTTATGGTGGTTGGGACTTACCTATGTGATTGCAAAAATGAAGGACAACTTCGGACTTCGCGGAATACTTTACCTCAACCGAAGCATCGGTAGCATCGTGATTTGCTCAAGTATCGTTTATGCTATCATGACACTTTGGAACCTTTGGGTTAGATAAAATCTTGTTATTATGCTATATATAAAGGATGAGGTAATCTCATCCTTTTTTTGTATGGAATTATTAGTGTCCGATAAAGTTTTTGAGAAGTAATGACTTGAAAGGTGTTAGATTTAATTTAGTTTACCCCAAAAGATACATTTTCCCACTCCCACAAACATCCCCCACTTTCGAAATAGCGATTACACTATGATTACAAACTTCTCGACTACCCCTTGCTGGTACCCTGGAGAAGTAGTAAAATATCT
>JAGBYW010000158.1 GCA_017628555.1 Bacteroidaceae bacterium
CGTAGAATTCAACCTCGATGACGAAGCAGGTCCTAAGGCAACTTGGGCACGCTACATCTATGGTGTTTGCCGTGAAATGATGGCACTTGGTGTTCCCGTTGAAGGTTTCAACACAGCATTTGCTGGTGACGTTCCCCTCGGTGCTGGTATGTCTTCATCTGCTGCTCTTGAAAGCACATACGCTTTCGCGCTCAACGATCTTTGGGGCGACAACAAGATTGAAAAGATGGAACTCGCTCGCGTTGGTCAGCGCACAGAACACAAGTACGTTGGTTGCAACTGCGGTATCATGGATCAGTTTGCTTCTGTACATGGTAAGAAGGGTAGTCTTATGCGTCTTGACTGCCGTAGCGGTGAATTTGAATACTTCCCCTGGAATCCCAAGGGTTATCAGCTCATCCTCGTTAACAGTTGCGTAAAGCATGAACTCGCAGGTTCTCCTTACAACGAACGTCGCCTCCAGTGCGAACACGTTGCTGAAATCATTGCTAAGAAGCACCCTGAAGTTACTTCTCTCCGCGACGCTAACTATGACATGCTCGAAGAAGTAAAGGCAGAAATCACTGCTGACGAATACAAGCGCGCTCGCTACGTGATTGGTGAAGTTGTTCGCGTACTCACAGTTTGTGACGCGCTCCAGAAGGACGACTATGAAACTGTAGGTCAGATGATGTACGAAACTCACTACGGCCTTTCTAAGGAATACGAAGTAAGTTGCGAAGAACTTGACTTCCTCAACGAAATCGCGAAGGAAGAAGGCGTAACAGGTTCACGCATCATGGGCGGTGGCTTCGGTGGTTGCACAATCAACCTCGTTGCTGACGAACTCGTTGACAACTTCAAGAAGGTTGTTGTAGAAAAGTTCGAAGCTAAGTATGGTAAGAAGCCCATCGTTATCGACGTTGTTATCGGCGACGGTTCACGCAAGCTCTGCTAAAATTAACTAATGCTACAATAAGGTTCATTCCAACTGGAGTGAACCTTTTTTATTGCATAATGCTTAAGCGATTAACTGAGCAGTCCCTATTTTGAGGATTTTACGATTTAATTCACCAGTTTTTTCGTAACTTTGCAAGAAATAAGTGCCGATTAGTTTTAACTATTCCCCACTCTTTTACAATTAAATCACTATTAAGTTTATGCCTCTCACTTTTAATCTCATACATACAGATATTCATAGTCACGCCCGTGCTGGTATCATCACGACTGACCACGGTCAAATTGAAACGCCCATTTTCATGCCAGTAGGCACAGTGGGTAGCATAAAGGGAGTGCACCTGCATGAAATCAAAGATGACATTCAGGCGCAAATAATCTTGGGCAACACCTATCACTTATATCTTCGTCCTGGACTTGAGATTATAGAAAAAGCAGGAGGCTTGCATAAGTTCAACGGTTTCGACCGCCCCATGCTTACCGACTCAGGAGGTTTTCAAGTGTTCTCACTAACAGGTATTCGCAAGTTGACCGCAGAGGGATGTGAATTTCGTTCACATATTGACGGAAGTAAGCACTTCTTTACCCCCGAAAAAGTGATGGACATAGAGCGTACTATTGGCGCAGACATCATGATGGCTTTCGACGAATGCCCTCCAGGGACAGCAGATTACACTTATGCTCGAAAGAGTCTTGACCTTACGCACGACTGGTTAAAGCGTTGTGTAAAGCGCTTTAATGAAACGCAACCGAAGTATGGCTACCACCAAGCCCTCTTCCCCATTGTTCAAGGATGTGTTTATCCTGACTTACGCCGTGAAAGCGCACGCTTTATGCGTGATTTTGATGCAGAAGGTTATGCGATTGGAGGACTTGCCGTTGGCGAACCTGCAGAACAGATGTATGAGATGATTGAAGTGGTGAATGAGGAACTCCCAACCGACCGTCCGCGCTACCTTATGGGCGTAGGTACGCCTATCAATATTCTTGAAGCCATTGAGAGAGGTGTAGATATGTTTGACTGCGTAATGCCTACACGCAATGGTCGTAATGCTTGCCTCTTCACCTCTGAGGGTATCTTGAACATGCGTAACGCCAAGTGGGCAGATGACTTCTCCCCCATTGATCCGATGGGACATAGCTTTGTAGATACGCACTACACAAAGGCTTACCTACATCACCTCTATAAAGCAAAAGAACTTTTGGCGCTTCAAATTGGTTCTATTCATAACCTATCCTTCTATCTATGGTTGGTAAAGGAAGTACGCAAGCACATCCTTGATGGCACCTTCACCATTTGGAAGCGAGAAATGGTAGAAAAGTTAGGAAGAAGGCTTTAAGGAAATCAAGAAGTAAAAGGAAAATAGTAAGTTATCTGCGCACAAATTAACGCGCATTCTATTTCTCCTTTATCCTTTTAAATAAAATCGTTTATGCTTGACCTCAAAAAGTTAGGAATCTATAAGATAGACCTCTACATCATTAAGAAGTTTCTTACCACCTACTTTTTCTTAATAACAATTATCATTACTATTGGGATCATCTTTGATTTCAATACGAATATTGATAGATTAACACAAAGTAATGCTACAACAAAGCAGATTGTATTCGACTATTATTTAAACTTCATCCCCTACTTCACCAATCTCTTTAGCCCTTTGTTTGTCTTCATCTCAGTAATTTTCTTTACCACGAAGTTAGCAGACAACTCCGAGATTATTGCAATGAAGAGTACAGGGATGAGTTTCAAACGCTTGCTTCGTCCGTACATGATTTCAGCAGGTCTTATTGCTATAACGACTTTCTTGCTTGGCGCGTATGTTATCCCCAAGGGTAATGTTGCAAAAAACGACTTTTACATCACATACATTAAGAAGCGTAATACCACAGTTGCCGAAAATATACAGATGCAGGTTGACACTGGTGTTGTAGCATATATTACACGCTTTGATAATGTACGCAAAAGCGGTTATGGATTCTCGCTTGACAAGTTTGAAAATAAGAAACTCGTTAGTCACCTTACCGCACAAACGCTTCAATACGACACCTTGGCAGAACGCCCCTTCTCATGGACTTTAAGAAACTATAACATTCGCACCATGGTTGACGGTAGAGAAGTAATTAAAAGCGGTTCGGCTATCGATACTGTTATCATGATGGAACCCAAGGACTTTTTCTATGTAAAAGGGCAGCAAGAAACGCTTACACTCCCTGAACTTGATAAATTTATTGAGAAGCAAAAGTTGAGAGGCGCAGCAGGTATAGCAACCTTTGAAGTAGAATACCATAAGCGATTTGCATCACCTTTTGCAGCCTTTATTCTTACCCTCATTGGAGTATCCCTTTCATCCGAAAAGCGAAAGGGCGGCATGGGATTCTCTATTGGCACTGGCATCGCATTGAGTTTCACATACATTATGTTCCAAACAATCTTTGCTACCTTTGCCATCAATGCTGGATGGTCAGCCTTAATCTCTGTTTGGATTCCCAATATCATCTTCGCCGGCATCGCCTTTTGGCTTTATAAACGTGCGCCACAATAGCCCTTAAAGAAGAAAGGATAAATAACGACGGAAAGATTCTAACAAACATAGGCGTTCTATGCCATAAGCGCCAAAATTTCTTATATAAATTATTGACTCTTAATTAAGTAGATAACAAAGTTATTCAACCTTTCTTCCTCATATTGCATATATCTTTCTCATTTTTCTAATCTATGCTTTTCGAAGACCTTCCACTTTCCGAAGATATACTTGACGCACTTTACGATATGCGTTTTGAGACCTGCAGTCCTATTCAAGAGCAGTGCATTCCTCACTTACTTGAGAATAAAGATCTTGTTGGTATCGCACAGACGGGAACTGGTAAAACCGCTGCTTACCTCCTACCAATTCTTACACTTCTTCAGAATGAAGAGCATCCACACGATGCCGTAAACTGCCTGATTATGGCTCCAACACGCGAGTTAGCAAGACAAATAGAACAAGCGTTACAAGGTTTTGCTTACTACATGAATGTCTCATGCGCAGCAATTTATGGAGGAAATGACGGCATACGCTACGAGCAAGAGCGCAAAAGCCTACAGCAAGGCGCTGATATTGTAATTGCGACACCCGGACGACTCATTTCTCACCTCCAATTAGGAAATCTTGACCTCTCGCGCACCACACACTTCATCCTTGATGAAGCTGAC
>JAGBYW010000159.1 GCA_017628555.1 Bacteroidaceae bacterium
GTCTAAATTTATTTCCGGTGGTTATAGCGTCGGGGTTCCACCTCTTCCCATTCCGAACAGAGAAGTTAAGCCCGTCCGCGCCGATGGTACTGCGTATAGCGGGAGAGTAGGTCGCCGCCACTTTTCAGAGAGGTTCTTCAAGATTTGAAGGACCTCTTTTTTGTTTGTGGTTGGGAAAGGCCTAACAGGCAGTAACAGGTTATGACAGGCCTTAACAGATCGTATTTCTCAAATTTAATACCGACCTTCCTCTGGAAGGCGAGGTCCCCAACGGTGGTGGCCGGCAACTCCGGCGGTGAGGATGCTGATGCGTATGCCGGGAATTTGTGAGAGTACTTTGCCACACGATAGGAGTGATGCTCCCGTGGTTATAATGTCGTCAAGCAGGAGGACGTGTTTGTTTGCAAGCGGGTGATGAGATGGAGTTGTAACAGGGGAGGGATTCATCATCTCCAAGGGAGTGAGTGAAACTTTTGTGTCAGCTTCACAGGGGACGGTGAGTGAGAAAATGTCTTTTACATTCTCGTGGCGCAGGTGCTTGTGGGTCTGCGTTTGCTTTTTGTTCGCCCTACTGCGGCGGATGTGGGTAGTCTCGATGGGGATGTTCACAAGTTGTTGAATCCCTTTGGCGATGCACTCGCTTTGGTTATAACCGCGTGAGAACTGGCGTGATTTGGCGAGTGGCAGGGGAATAATTACGTCGATGTCTTTAAAGAAATCGGTGCGGAGAAGGTCCTCTGCAATCAATCTGCCTAAGTAGATGCCGATGTCGGGTCGGTTCTTATATTTTAAATGTGTGATGATGCGTGCGTAGTTGGTATGGGGTTGATATTCCATAAAGGCATTGGCACGCACGATAGGTATTTTCCCCCAGAAGATGCGCACAATAGGATTTCCCTCACAAGCCTTGTAGCGGGTGAGTGGCATTTCAAGGGTGCAGTGCGTACAACAGACGTTCTCCGTAGGCACTAAAGGACGCCCACACACGATGCAGGTGCGCGGTAATAAGACTCCGATGAAGTCGTGCCAAAGTTTGCGGAGAAGGGTACGCATTATTTAAATGGGAAGAATGAAGAATTAGAGGTTGCGCCCAGCAGAACCACTCTGGGATTATTTTATCAAAAACATTCCTGACTCAAATCTCGTCTGACTTGTATCAATCAGCCTGCTTTGATAAACCAAAATCGGACTGTATCAAGATGATTTCATGATACAGTCCGATGTATGTTTTTAGAAGGGGAGATCGTCTTCGGGTGCTGCGGGAGCGGGCTGAGGAGCTGGGATTGTCGCTTCAGGAGCAGCAAAAGGCGCAGCAGGTGCAGCGGGAGCGGGTGTTGCCTGTGCGGGAACTACGCGCCACGCACGGATGTCGTTATACCAACGACCGTTGTACTCGCGAGCGTTAATGTCGAATGACACTGTAACCTCAGAACCAATCTGCAAGTTATACTCCTTGATTTTGTCTTCGCCAAACACGTTGAACATGCAACGGCGGGGGTACTGCTCAAGTGTTTCGATAACGTAATCTTGTGATGCCCAAGCGTTTCCAGAACGCTGAGACTGACCGCTGCGCTTTTCCATGACAGCGATAATTCTTCCTGTAATATCCATAGTTAATTTGTAAGTAGTTTCAAACCAGTGTGTGTGCCCTTTACGGAAAGGCAAATGCAAAAGTAACCAAATTCTATGACTGGGCAAAGCAAGACGGGCGAATTTTCTTTTATCCTTTTCGAGAAACTTAGCCTGCAAAGTCTTTGTAAAATTCTTACTCTTTCCTCCCCCGCCTTTCATATCTTTATTGTAACTTTGTGGAGAAAACTTAAAACGAAATTGAATATGAAATTTGTTGTTTCCAGCGCGCTGCTCTCTCAGCGCCTCCAGACGATAGGACGTGTAATTGCGCCCAAGAGTACGCTTGCCGTTCTCGAAAATATCTTGTTTAAAGTTGCTGCTAATGAATTGACACTCGTTGCTGCAGACGGTGAAATCACGCTTACTTCTACGCTCGAACTTGTTGATTCTGAGGGCGAAGTTACCTTTATGATTAACGCCAAGACTATTCAGGATGCTATTCGTGAGATTCCCGAACAGCCCGTGGATATTTATGTGAACGAGGAGAACTATACGGTGACGGTAGAGTACCAGAATGGTAAGTTCAACTTCGTAGCTCAGACTGCCGACGAGTATCCCGTGCCTCCCGCAATGACAGAAGAGCGCGTGACCTTCTCAATGGATTCACAGCTCCTCTATAACGGTGTAAACCGCTCGCTCTTTGCTGCCAGCAACGACGCTCTTCGCCCCCAGATTGGCGGACTTTACTTCGACGTGAAGGAAAACGAGACGGCGATTGTGGCTACCGACGCGCAGAAGATGGCTTGCACGCAGTATCCCGCCATTGGCGCTGGTCAGGTTGGCTCTTTCATTTTGCCCAAGAAGCCTGCAAACATGCTCAAGGGCTTTTTGGTGAAGGACGAAGGTATGACTCAGGTAGAATTTAGCTTGCGCAATGCCGTTTTCACTACTGAAAGTTACACGATGAACTGCCGCCTCGTAGAGGGCCGCTATCCCAATTACGCAGCGGTTATTCCTACGACTAACGACATCATTGTTACGGTCAATCGTGTCGCCTTCATCAGCGCACTCCGTCGCGTATTGTTGTTCTCAAACGTAGCCAGCGGTTGCGTGAAACTCAAGTTGGAGAACAACAACATGCAAATCTCCAGTCACGAACTCGACTTCTCAAAGTCGGCTGACGAAGCCCTCCTTTGCGACTACAACCAAATGCCTATGAGCATCGGTTTCCGCGGCAGCTTCCTCCTTGAAATTCTCAACAATATTGAGGCTGAAGAAGTCATGCTCAAGCTCGCAGGTCCCAGTCGCGCAGGTCTCATCCTTCCTGTAGAGCAGAAGGAGACCGAGACCGTCTTGATGATGATCATGCCCATGATGATTAACGACTAATCTCTCACGCTGATGAAACTCAACCTCACTCGCCCCCTCATCTTCTTCGACATCGAATCTACGGGGCTCAGCATCTCTTCAGACCGCATCGTGGAGCTCTGCTTCATTAAGGTGTACCCCAACGGGAATGAAGAAGCGCAAACCCTTCGCTTCAATCCCCTCATCCCCATTTCTCCCGAGGCCTCTGCCGTAACGGGTATTACAAATGAGGACGTGAAAGACTGCCCCACCTTTAAGGAAAAGGCAGCAGAGTTGGCGCAAATCTTCTCGGGCTGTGACATTGCGGGTTACAACTCTAACTCCTACGACGTGCCCTTGCTTGTAGAAGAATTTCTCCGTGCAGGCGTAGACTTCGACATTACGAAGGCCAAGCTCGTAGACGTTCAGAGCATCTTCTTCAAGCGTGAACCCCGCAATTTGACGGCGGCTTACAAATTCTATTGCGATAAGGATTTGGAAAATGCCCACAGCGCTTTTGCCGACACGCGTGCTACGTATGAGGTGCTCCTCTCTCAGCTCGAGCGCTACCCCGACTTGCAGGGCGATGTCAATTTCCTCTCTGAATATACGCGCCGTGGCGACAACGTAGACCTTGCCGGTCGCATCGTCTATAATGCCCAGCGCCAGGAGGTGTTTAACTTCGGTAAATACCGCGGACGCCCCGTGCTCGAGGTGTTGCGTCAAGACCCCAGTTTCTACACTTGGATGATGCAGGGCGACTTTACGCAAAACACCAAGCAGGTGCTCACCAAACTTCGCCTGAAGTTGATGTAATCCACATACAGAAAGCAGGACTCAGATGCGTGTCTGAATCCTGCTTTTTTATGTTTCAAAAATGGCGCTCCCAAGGGCGCATCGCACACGCTTTTTCGCACCTATTTTCTTCGGAAAAAGCTTTGAAAACATCAATTTTGTAACGTATTGAAACTCAGAAAGTAAGGATGGGGGTACTGACCCCGAAAATTATTAGTAACATATTTTAAAATAGGTTACTAATAATTTTTTTTTTCTTACTAATAATTTTTACTACAATAGGTTTAGTTTTTTCGCACTACTTTACGACCTCAAATCCGAGGGTTTCTACGGCCGTTACAACAGCCTCCAAGTCGGGCGTTCCAGTGATGGTTGCTTCGCCCGAAGCAAGGTCGATGGTGACGTCGGTCACACCGCTTACGCCCCGTATGGCGCGCTCGGCACTCGCCTTGCAATGGTTGCACGACATACCTTTAATCTGAATTTTCATAGTTGTATGAGTTTGAGTTGAACAAGTGCATCCTTCTGCCTCCGCCTTACATTGGCAAGTTCCGCCACACGTGCACGCCTCATGAGAGGTATAGCGGCGAATCAGGGCGTTCGCCAGGAGCAGGGTAAGGACAATCGTGCAGACAAGGTTGAACGTCGATGGTCCGCAAGCGCCGCAGGTGTGGATTTCCGCAAGGGGCGTGGCAAACCACGTTTCTGGCAACAGGTAGTCAATGCCCAAGCCGAACGTAAGCGCGCCACCCACGATGGCAAGTAGGTAGAGCAGCAGCGTTTTGCGCCCCATGACTTTGCTGATGACCAAAAGCGAGGCTACGTTTACGGCAGGTCCCGCCATGAGCAATACGAGCGCCGTGCCTGGGGAAAGTCCCTTGAGCATGAGCGCCACGGCAATGGGGATGGAACCCGTAGCGCAGAGGTACATGGGGATGGCGCAGGCCAGGACGAGGAGCATGCTCAGCAAGGGGGAGTCGGCAAACAGCGCAAAGAACGTGTCGGGCACGAAGACTGTGATGAGCCCCGCCACCAGTAATCCCATAACGAGCCACTTACCGATGTCTTGCATCATCTCAACAAAGGCGTAGTGGAGGGCTGACTTTATGCGTTGCGCGAAGGTCGTTGGTTGCGCTTCTCCTCGCTCCGCACTCCCCGTTTCGGTAGTGCAATTTGCGACGTCCGACTTTTCAAATGCGTTTACTAACGTACCGCCCAGCAGTGCAGTGATGAGCGCCACGATGGGGCGAATCAAGGCAAAGGGGAGTCCCATGAGTGCGTAAGTGGCGATGATAGAGTCCACTCCCGTTTGAGGTGTGGCAATCAGAAACGACACGGTCGCCCCTTTGCTTGCCCCCTCCTTGTGCAACGACATGGCTGTGGGGATTACGCCGCAGGAGCAGAGCGGTAAGGGTATTCCAAGCAGGGCGGCATTACAAACACTTCGGAAAGAAGCGCCTCCGAGGAAACGGCGGTAAAGCGTAGGCGGCACAAAGGCGTGCATGAGTCCAGCGAGGAGAAACCCTAACAACAGGTAGGGCGCCATGCTGGTGATAAGGGTAAATATTTCGTGCATAAATGGTTGTCGAGTGGTAATTGTCTCTTATTCTTCAAGCAAAATTACGAACCAACTTTTTCTCGGCAAAGCATTTCCTGCAAATCCTTCCCTTCTGGCGACCGATAAACGGCGCGTGGGGCAAAAATCAAGGGCGCACCAAGTCTGTAACTAACTTGGTGCGCCCAGTATTTGCGGTTTCAGTTCCCGAAGTCGGGAGATGAAAAAATCTTAGAGTTCGAGGTCGCCGTCGAAGATTTCGTGCCAGGGGAGGCCCTGCTTGTTGAGTTCGTCCATGAAGGGATCGGGATCAAATTCTTCTACGTTCCACACGCCGGGACGCTTCCAGAGTCCGAGCATAAACATACGTGCGCCGATGCAAGCGGGAACACCAGTCGTGTAACTTACGCCCTGCATGCCAGTTTCTTCGTATGCTGCGCGGTGTGAGCAGTTGTTGTAAACGTAGTAGGTACGTTCCTTACCGTCCTTGATACCACGGATGCGGCAACCGATACTTGTTTCGCCTTCGTAGTTCTCACCGAGGTCCTGAGGATTGGGAAGCACAGCCTTCAAGAACTGAAGGGGCTGAATCCAATGACCTTCGTAGCAGATAGGTACGATGCTGTCCATACCAATGTTCTGAATCACGCGGAGGTGAGTGAGGTATTCCTGACCGAAAGTCATCCAGAAGCGCGCACGCTTGATAGTGGGATAATTCTTTACGAGACTTTCGATTTCTTCATGGTGAAGGAGGTAAGACTCACGCGGACCGATGTTGGGGTAAGTAAGCGGCTGGTGAATTTCGAGGGGTTCAGTTTCCACCCACTGGCCATTTTCCCAATAAAGACCCTTCTGCGTGATTTCGCGAATGTTAATTTCGGGGTTGAAGTTCGTAGCAAACGCCTTACCGTGGTCACCCGCGTTACAGTCAACGATATCGAGGTAATGGATTTCGTCGAAGTGGTGCTTCGCAGCATAAGCGGTGTAAATAGAAGTCACACCGGGGTCGAAACCACAACCAAGAATTGCGGTAAGACCAGCCTGTTCAAAGCGTTCCTTGTATGCCCACTGCCAAGAATACTCGAAGTGTGCTTCATCCTTGGGTTCGTAGTTTGCCGTGTCGAGGTACGAACAACCGAACTCCAAACAAGCCTCCATAATCGTGAGGTCCTGATAGGGGAGTGCGAGGTTCATTACGAGGTCGGGCTTAAACTCGTTAAAGAGTGCCACCAATTCGGGTACGTTGTCGGCATCCACCTGAGCAGTCTTGATGTTAGGATTGCCAATCGCCTTAACGATAGCGTCACACTTAGACTTCGTGCGGCTTGCAATCATGATTTCATCAAACACGTCAGAGTTCTGCGTCACCTTGTGCGCTGCAACAGTGGCTACGCCTCCTGCGCCAATGATAAGAACTTTTCCCATTTTGTTGTATAGAGTTTAATATGTTATCCAGTGACAAAGTTACGATAAAGAAACGAATCTACAACTTTTCGGTGGGGAAAATGCAGGGAGAAATGTGTTTCAGGCGCGTGAGAAAACCTTACTCTCTGCATCCTTAAATCCTTGCACCTTTTACAAAATTAGACATACGAAAAACTATTAAGCACTTAGTGAAAATTCTTTGAGACTTAAAAATCATTAAGTGCCTAATAGTTTTTGCGATGATAGTTATTTAAAACTATATGTTAGATGTTGTTGGAATCCAGTGAGTTAAACTCGTTCTGGAGTTTAGTGCTTTTTCCACCCCGGCTGATGGCGCTTTTGGAGTTCCTCTGCCACTTGCTCGATGCGCAGACCTTTGGCGGTGAGGAGCACTTCGAGGTGGAAGAACATGTCGGATGCTTCGTAGAGTAAGCGGTCGTTGGTTCCGTTCGTGGCTTCGATTACGGCTTCAAGCGCCTCTTCGCCCACCTTTTGCGCCATGCGGTTGAGCCCATCTCGGAAGAGGGTGGTCGTATAAGAGCCTTCGGGCATATCACGATGGCGTTGCTCCACTACATCTTGGAGCTGCGAGAGGAAGAGCAAGGGATTCGCCTCATTCTTTTCGCCCCAACAAGTGTCCGTTCCCGTATGGCATGTAGGACCGTGGGGAATAACTTTCACGAGGAGCGTATCATTATCGCAATCTTCAGCGATGCTCACCAGTTCAAGGTAGTTGCCGCTCTCTTCACCTTTCGTCCACAGGCGTTGGCGCGAACGACTGAAGAATGTGACGCGCCCCGTTTCGAGCGTTTTATTGTAAGATTCTTGGTTCATATAGCCAAGCATGAGCACGTTGCGTGTCGTGCTGTCTTGGATAATGGCAGGAACGAGTCCGCCTTGCTTTTCAAAATCGATCATTTTTTGAGGTCTTGAGGTTTTTAGGTTATAAGGTATTAAGACAGACCCCCTCCCCGCCCTTGGGCGGTACTCCCCCTAACTTAAGGGGAGAGTTTAGAATGTGTTTCCCATTATGAAGCTTCGCTAAAAGACTCCAACTGTTTTGGCGGTAATTTTTTAGCGGAAGTCGGTAACTAAACTCTCCCCTTAAGTTAGGGGGAGTACCGACTTTAGTCGGGGAGGGGGTATGTCTAAAATAGAAAAAATCAAGAGTACATTTATCTCACAGGTATGCCTTCCCCACGGAGATAAGTCTTGAGTTCAGGAATGGGAATCTCACCGAAGTGGAACACACTGGCGGCGAGTGCGGCGTCGGCGTGACCTATGCGGAAGGCATCGGCGAAATGCTCCTTCGCCCCTGCGCCTCCCGAGGCAATAATTGGGATGGGGAGATTGTCGGAAAGCAGGGCAAGCGCCTCGTTTGCAAAACCCGTTTTTACGCCATCATGGTTCATGCTCGTGAAGAGAATTTCTCCCGCGCCGCGGTCTGCCACTTCGCGTGCCCATTCAAAGAGGCGACGCTCGGTGCGTATTCTGCCCCCGTTTACGTAGCACCACCATTCGCCGTCGTCTTCAAGGCGGGCGTCTATGGCAGTTACGCACACCTGCGAACCAAAGTTGCGGGCAATTTCATCAATCAGTTCGGGGCGGCGCAGTGCGGCAGAGTTGATACTTACTTTATCTGCCCCCGCTCCGAGCATCTTGTCAATGTCGGAAAGTTCGTTAATGCCTCCGCCAACGGTAAACGGGATGGACACTTCGGCAGCCACGCGGCTCACCATCTCGGTAAATGTCTTGCGACCCTCATGGGTGGCGGTGATATCGAGAAACACGAGTTCATCGGCGCCCTGTAGGCTGTAGGCTTTCCCAAGTTCTACGGGGTCTCCCGCTTCTCGGAGGTTTACAAAGTTAGTCCCCTTCACCGTGCGCCCATCTTTTACGTCGAGGCAGGGGATTATGCGTTTTGCAAGCATGGGTTAAAGAGTAAAGTTAAAAGAGTAAAGATAAAAGAGGGTAGAGGTGTGAGGATGGAGACAAAGATGTCGTGCCGACGGTGCGTGCCGAATGGCATCTTTTATCTTTACTCTTTACTCTATTCTCTTAAGCAAAGCCGGAAGATTGATTCTCCCTTCATAGAAAGCCTTTCCGAAAACGACGGCAGGGATGCCCGCTTCGTTGAGTGCTTCAATGTCGGCATCGTTGCTCACTCCGCCGCTCGCAATCAAGTGGCAGTTGGGGAAGCGTGCCATAATGTCTTTATAGAGTGCCGTATTGGGTCCCTGAAGCATGCCGTCGCGGCTAATATCTGTGCAGAGCACTTGCGTAATGCCGTGTTGCATGTAAAAGGTAATAAATTCGTCAAGCGTCATTCCGCCATCCTCCTTCCAACCTTTGATTTTAACGCGACCGTCCAGCGCATCGGCACCCACAATGAAGCGTTCGGCGCCAAATGTTTGTGCCCAATCTAAAAGTAGGTCCGGTTGAGTGGCAGCCAAACTACCGATGGTCACCATTGCAGCACCGTTGTCAAACGCAATGCGTAAGTCGTCGGCATGCTTTACGCCTCCGCCGAAGTCTATCACAAGGTTGGTTTGCGTGGCAACTTGCTCTAAAACGCGGTAGTTTATAATGTGACTTTCTTTCGCACCATCAAGGTCCACCATGTGAAGGCGCGTCACGCCCATGTCTTCGAAGCGCTTGGCTACGTCGGCAGGATTGGCGTCATATACTTTCTTGGCGTCGTAATCACCTTTCGTAAGGCGCACGCACTTACCGTCAATGATGTCTATGGCTGGGATGAGGGAAATCATTTGTTGAGGTTGTGAGGGGATAAGGGTATTAGGTACAAGTAAACAAGAGTCGTGCGGAAATGAGTTTCTCAGCAACGGTAAGATGTTCCGCTATCGAGTTTTGGGGAAGTGTGGTTGGTTCGAAAAAAGTTCGCTTATATAGATGTTATTTAATAATATCCACTTCAGTAATTTCAGATAAATTTTCTTTAGTTAGACACGTTAATGAAGCAAGTCTCATTGCTTGATTTTCCAATGTCTTTTCGAAAATATTTCTCACATATCTAGCATTACCGAAATTCTTATCCTTATTTTCTACAACTTCTTCAAATAGTTTCTTGAGTTTATCTTGCGCTTTCTTATTAATTGTATAATCATGCTTTTTTACACTCATCATAAAGATATCAAGAAGTTGTTGAGAAGTATAATCTTGAAAATCTATATATCTGTTAAATCGAGATTGAAGACCAGGATTAGAATCAATAAAAACTTGCATTTCTTCGCTGTAACCTGCTAAAATTACAATAAGTCTATCTCGATTATCCTCCATTCGTTTCAGAAGTGTTGAGATTGCTTCTTGCCCATAATCATTTTCAGAACCTTGAACTAAAGAATAAGCTTCATCTATAAAAAGAACTCCGTCTAATGCGCTATCAATAATCTTATTGGTTTTAACTGCTGTCTGACCTACATACTCGGCAACTAAACCAGAACGGTCTGTTTCTACTAAATGCCCTTTTTTGATTATTCCAAGTTCCTTATAGATTCCTGCTACAATTCTTGCCACGGTAGTTTTTCCTGTACCAGGATTTCCCGTAAAAATACAATGATACGAAACTTTGGATACTTTCAGACCTTTCTCCTTTCTAACTTGTTGGATTTTTATAAAATTAGTTAGTCTTTCAATGTCAATTTTCACAGACTCCAAACCAATCAGTTTTTGTAATTCGTCCATTGGAGAAATTTCAATGTCCAAATCCTTAGGATTACTATTTTCAGTAGGTTGACTGATTTCTTCATCTTCTGTAGATTTCATAATTTCAGAAAGCCACTGAGTTTCTTGTTCTGTAACCTTACCATCAGCTTTAGAACTCGCAGAAGCAAAACGATAAAGATGAGTCATATATTTTAACTGATAATCTTTATCATATTTACCCAGGATGTATTGAAAGATAAATTTATTGTGAGAGAATTGACCTGCGTTAATGATTTGCTTAGAAATCTCCAACACTCCCTTATATGAATCTAATAAGCATGTTTTATAATACGCATAATTATCATAAGTGATCTCCGTATCTGGGTCTGCAATTTTTGTTAAAAGCAAACACAAGCCTAAATTCCCATCATTTTCAGCATCAAAATCTTGTCCTAGACCTAAGAAACATTTATGAATATCAGAAATGAAAGCATATTTCATTTTTAGTGAGATGTCCCAATCAGTGCCGTCTTCATTCTTAAGTGCAAGGACAGTATCACACAGTTCACGAACTGCCGTCTTTTTTACAATAACTGAATAAAAATTGCAAAGATTTTCTGTCTCTGTTTTAATAAGACTAAATTGTTGTTCTGTTAGAAGAACATTAACTTCGGAATTTTTACGTGAAGGTTCATTAAAGTATTCTATAACATCTGCGTGTTTAGGTTTTACTTTAAAATTTGCGTTTCTGTCTCCAAATATTCCTGCAAGAAAAGCTCCTAAGAAAAAACCTCCAATGCTCATGCCTATCAATAATCCAATAGTCAATTTTGCACCACAAAAAATACATATAGCAATAAGAACAAGCGTTGTAACAAGCCACCAGATGCAACCTGTTCCACCCAATGAAGTATCTTGGGAAGATGATTTACTCGTTCTTGTATTGGAGTATGTACTTTTTTTATCTGACATAATACAAAATGTTGGGTTTGTAAATGCTCTTCTGTAACTCTATTAGAGAGATTGATTATTGTTCAGGATTGAGATCAAGGTTCAACATAAAAGTTCTACCTTTTGGTAACTCCCCGTTAAACAAAGGAATGTTTATTAAAGGATGAAGTCAACTTTTTAAGAACCATATTCTTCATAATCTTAAAGTTCGCCTTACCATGCTAACTTGTTGACTTGTCTTCTAACTTATATTTCCATAAAATTCTTGAGAATCTGTTCGCCCACCTCACCACTCTTTTCGGGGTGGAACTGGGTGGCGAAGAAATTGTCGCGACGCATGGCGGCGCTAAAGGGAATGCCGCCGTAATTCGTTTCGGCTATGGTCCACTCACATACGGGAGCGTAAAAACTATGAACGAAGTAGACGTAACTGTCGGGCGCGAGGTCCTTGAAGAGAGGCGAACTCGTGTTCTCAATCGTATTCCAACCCATGTGGGGCACCTTTAAGTTGACTCCTTCAGGCGCAACGAATTTCTGCACCCGACTTCCTTCAAAAACATTGAGGCAAAGCGTGTCGCCTTCATCGGAATGTTCGCAGAGCAATTGCTGACCGATGCAAATTCCAAGTACAGGCTGGCGCAATTCCTTAATCACGCGGTCAAGTCCACTACGCTTAAGGTGCGCAATGGTAGTAGCCGCTTCGCCTTGTCCAGGGAAAATGACGCGGTCGACACTCATAATCTCTTCGGGATTACTCGTAACAATCGGCTCTACTCCGATACGGCGCAGGGCATTGATTACAGAGCAAATATTGCCGGCATTATATTGAACTATAGCAGTTTTCACAAGATTTTTTTTTGAAATGAGAAATCAGAAAGGAGAAAGGAGAAAACCATGCGGAGCAGAAAGACGAAGGTAACACCCCGCAAGGCATTTCTCCTTTCTCCTTTTTGCTTTAATTCCGCTTTGCGGTCTTTTCCTCCTTCGCACCTCGGCAATTCAAGCAAGCTTGATTGCACTCGGTTTGGCGTCGGTTCTCCTTTCTCATTTTTTCAAAGCGTCCCCTTACTTGAGGGCAACACCAAGTGGCGCACGTCTCTTGCTACCGCCATTTTGATGGCACGCGCAAGGGCTTTGAAGATGCCTTCAATCTTATGGTGTTCGTTTTGTCCCTCAGCGCGGATGCTCAGGTTCATAAGTGCGGCGTCGCTAAGGCTTTTGAAGAAGTGGAAGAAGAGTTCTGTGGGCACATCGCCGATACGCTCGCGCTTAAACTCGGCTTCCCATTGCAACCAGGGGCGACCTCCGAAGTCAAGTGCCACTTGGCAGAGGCAATCATCCATAGGCAGGCAGTAGCCGTAGCGACTGATTCCGAGCTTATTGCCGAGGCTTTTGCGCAGACACTCACCCAAGGCGAGGGCTGTGTCTTCTACGGTGTGGTGTTCGTCTACTTCTAAATCGCCCTTCGTATGCACGGTGAGCGAAAGTCCGCCGTGGTGGGCAATCTGTGCGAGCATGTGGTCGAGAAATCCGAGTCCTGTAGAAATGTCACAGCGTCCGGCGCGGTCAAGGTCGATGCGCACAAGAATATCCGTTTCACGCGTCGTGCGCTTCACCTCACTGGTGCGCTCACCAGCCACAAGGATTTCCGTAATCTTCTTCCAATCCATGCCGTCCGTACCTATTTGGAGCGCACGGCAACCTAAGTTCTCTGCCAGTTGCACATCCGTGGCACGGTCGCCAATAACATACGAATTTGCCAAGTCATACTCGCCCGTCATATACGCCGTGAGCATCCCCGTTCCGGGTTTGCGCGTCGGGGCATTCTCATGCGGGAAATGGCGGTCGATAAGGATGTTGTCAAATTCCACCCCCTCGCCCTTAAGCGTATCAAGAATGAAATTATGTACGGGCCAGAAGGTGTCCTCGGGGAAAGAATCCGTGCCAAGTCCGTCCTGGTTGCTCACCATAACGAGTTCGTAATCCGTAAGTTCGCGAATCGTGGTCAAAGCTCGGAAGGTGCCGGGCACAAAAACGAGTTTTGAGAAATCATCTATTTGTTCGTCGGCAGGCTCTTGGATAAGCGTGCCGTCGCGGTCGATAAAAAGTGCTTTTTTCATGACTTAAAGGTAATAAGGTCTCTAAGGTCTTTAAGGTCTTTAGGGTCTTTAAGGTCCGGATGGCACCTTAAAAAACTCAAGACCTAACAACCTCAAAACCTAATTCACTAACTCTCTCAAGACCGAGAGTAACGCCTCATTTTCTGCTGGAGTGCCGATGGTAATACGCAAACAATCGTTGCAGAGGCGCACCTTGCTGCGATTTCTTACAATGATGCCGCGGTCAACAAGGGCATTGTAGAGCGCCGTTGCGTTGTTGATTTTTGCGAGGACGAAGTTGGCGTCGGAGGGGTACACCTTTTGGCAATCGGGAAGCGCTTCTAATGCTTCCACCATCTTGCTGCGTTCGGCAAGAATGAGACAGATCCAATCCGCAACGAGGTCTTTGCTCTTCAAAATCTCAAGCGCTTGTTGCTGGGTGAGAATGTTGACGTTGTAGGGGTATTTCACCTTGTTGAAGTAACCAATGATTTCTTCCGAAGCCATAGCGATGCCAAGGCGAAGCCCTGCCGATGCCCACGCTTTAGAGAAGGTGGCAAGCACAATGAGACGTGGGTGCTGGTCAAGGTCGAAGCGCAGGGACGCTTCGGGAACAAAGTCGCCGTAAGCCTCATCCACCACCACGATACCGGGAAACTCCTTTAACAAGATGTCCATCTCCTCGCGTGGCAAGAGGTTGCCCGTAGGATTATTGGGAGAGCAAAGGAAAATTGCCTTAGTGTTGGCATCCGTAGTCTGAAGCACGTCCGCCGCACGGAATGAAAAGTCCTCGCGAAGCAGTACGCGGCGGTACTCCACGTCGTTGGTTGCTGCACAAACGGCATACATGCCGTAAGTAGGTTCAAGTGCCACCACATTATCCACACCTGGACGACAGAACACGCGGAACACGAGGTCGATTGCCTCATCGCTGCCGTTGCCCAAGAAGAGTTGTGAGGGGCGTACGCTTTTGATTTTCGCCAATTCCGCCTTCACCTCCGTCTGAAGTGGGTCGGGGTAGCGATTAAAGGGCGCATTGTAAGGACTCTCGTTCGCATCGAGGAAAACCGTTGCTTGCTTGCCCGAATATTCATCACGCGCAGAACTGTAAGCCTCCATCTTCATGACGTTGGGGCGTACGAGATGCGAAACTGCATCGGATTTAGCAGAAACTAACTCGGGCTTATTTTTCTCTGCCTCCAACTCCTTACAAACAGCAAGGCGAAGCGTCATTGCATTTCGGTGAGCATCCAATTCTTCTGCCGCAGCCATAAGTTCTACACAACGTCCAATATTGCGAATGCCTTCCTCCGTGAGTTCTTGGAAGGTAATTTTGCGCATAAAGCTATCAAGACACAGCCCGCTGTAAGACTTTGCAAAGCCTGAAGTAGGCAGGGTGTGGTTCGTTCCTGAAGCATAATCGCCTGCACTTTCGCAACTGTAATTTCCAAGGAATACGGAACCCGCGTGGCTTATCTTCTGCGCCACTTCGCGGTAATCGCGCGTCGCAATGATTAAGTGCTCGGGCGCATAGAGGTTGGTCATTTCAAGCGCTTCTTCCATGGTGTCGAACACAATAATCTTGCTGTGCTGCAACGCCTTTTCTGCAATCCCATGGCGAGGAAGTGCGGCGCATTGGCGGGCAACTTCTGCCACTACTTCTTCCGCTAATTTTTTACTGGTAGTAATAAGAATCGCTTGGCTATCAGGACCGTGTTCTGCTTGACTCAAAAGGTCGGCAGCAACAAAGTCTGCGCGTGCAGAGTCGTCAGCAAGCACCTCTACTTCACTTGGACCAGCGGGCATATCGATAGCCGTTCCTTTCAAAGCCACCCATTGTTTTGCCGCCATCACGTATTGATTGCCGGGACCGAAAATCTTGTCCACCTGGGGCACAGTTTCCGTTCCCACAGCCATAGCTGCTACCGCCTGTGCGCCACCCACTTTGAAGATTTCGGTAATGCCACAAAGCGAAGCGGCGAAGAGAATGGCGGGGTGCACACTGCCGTCCTTCGCAGGGGGAGTGCAGAGCACCACTTTCTCACATCCGGCAATGCGGGCGGGAATGCCGAGCATCAATACCGTAGAGAAGAGTGGGGCAGACCCACCTGGAATGTAAAGACCTACTCGCGAGATGGGCAACGCGCGTTGTTCGCACACAACACCCGGAGCTGTTTCTACGCGTACGCCACTAAAGCGTTGCGCTGCGTGGAAGGCATAAATCTGTGAGTAAGCTTGGCGAAGGGCATTCTTCAAATCGTCGGAAACGAGTGCCTCTGCCGCACGAATTTCTGCCTCACTCACACGAAGGTCCGTAAGGCACACTTTATCAAAACGCTCCGCATACGCACGGAGTGCCGCATCGCCCTTCTCAGCTACCTCATCCACAATCGGACGTACGATATCGAAAAGTTCGGTTATATCAAGCGAGGGACGGCGTAGGAGCGCGTCCCACTCAGATTTATTGGGGGAGAAAGAGAGAGTCATGAAGTGAGGTTTTAAGGTTGTGAGGGCGCTTCGCTTTGAGGTTATAAGGTCGCTTCGCTTTGAGGTTTTAAGGGAGAAAGTGGATAAGGTCTCAAAGGTCTTTAACGTCTTTAGGGTTTAACGCAAATAATCCGCATGGCTCCTTAAGACCTCAAAACCTAATAACCTCAAAACCTTCCCTAATAAATCATCTTCTCAATCGGCAACACGAGTATTCCCTGTGCGCCTTTCGCTTTCAGGCGACCGATGATTTCCCAGAAGCGCTTTTCTTCAAGTACGGCGTGGATGCTACACCAACCTTCTTGCGCAAGCGGCATTACTGTAGGACTCTTCATGCCAGGAAGTTCGGCGAGAATGTCACTCACGCAGTCGCTGGGAGCATTCATCAGCACGTATTTCTTATCGACAGCGTTTTGTACAGCAGTAATGCGGAAGAGCAAGTCGTCAAGTGCTGCCTGTGATTCAGCATCTAACTCTTTTCCTGCAATAAGCACCGCCTCGCTATCGGTCACGCGTTCTACCTCCTTAAGGTTGTTGCTCACAAGGGTAGAACCCGAACTTACGATGTCGAAAATAGCGTCGGCAATGTCAATCGCCGTAGAGATTTCTACGGAACCCGTAATCGTGTGAACTTGAGCCGTGATGCCCTTATCGGCAAGGAAGCGCTGCAAGATGCTGGGGTAGGAAGTGGCAATGCGTTTGCCTTGCAACCATTCCACACCTTCGTAAGGTTCACTCTTTGGTATGGCAATCGAAAGGCGACAACCGCCGAATCCCAACTCACGCACCACCTTCACATCCTCATTGCGCTCCAACACTTCGTTGAGGCCTACGACGCCAATGTCGGCTGTGCCGTCGGCAACGATACCTGGGATGTCGTCATCGCGCATAAAGAGCACCTCCATGGGGAAGTTGCGCGCCGCAAGCAGAAGGGTGCGCTTGGATTTGTCAATCTTGATTCCGGCTTCGGCAAGGAGTGCCATCGTGTCGTCATGAAGGCGACCTTTCGACTGTATTGCTATACGTAACATAGAAGTTAGTCTTGTGTTAGTTTTAATTCAAAAAATAGGTAATGATATAGCAGTTGACCCAATATAAGAAGAATCATCATACCCCCTCCCCTCCTGCGGAGGTACTCCCCCTATCTTAAGGGATACTACGGTAATGCTGAAGGAAACTCTGAGAATGTCATCATACCCCCTCCCCTCCTACGGAGGTACTCCCCCTATCTTAAGGGGAGAGCACCATGCGGAGTAATCCTACACTATTTATACCAAGTGAAAGAGAGATTGTTTACATCTGTTGAGTCGTTTTAACGGAAATATCAAACTCTTCTCTCCCCTTAAGATAGGGGGAACCGTCGCCCGAAGTAAGAGCAGAGGGCAAACTTGTTTGGATTATGCCTTACGAGAAGGAGGACGATGAGCGAAGCGAAAATCAAAACCGCCTTTGGCGGGGAGGGGGTATGATAGTCTTTATGGGGCAACTCCTATATTATAACCAAAAAATATCGAGGCTCACCCCATCACAACATCGGGAGAGCCTCGAGAATAAGAGTCATATCACCTGGATACACACCGTTTACACACGCCTCAACCCGCCTTTTGGTAGGAAATGATGGTGAAAACGATTATGTGTATTCTGAGTCTGCATAGTTTGTGTGTTGTTTCGTCGGCAAATATAGGAGATATATTTCAAAATGACAAGCAAAATCTAAATTTTAATTGCATTTTGTTGTAGAAAAAAGGATTGTGGTTGTCTTTCGGCAGTATCTCACTAACGAAAAGGCAATTTGCAGGTGTTTGCCCCCCATCTATTCGATGGCGTCCTCCCCAGAAATCTCTTGATTGCGCTCAAAGTCGTAGAGGGTTAGGGAGCGGAGGGTGAAATAGAGGCTCCAGTAGTTCTCAAGTGCCGACATGGCAGCCGTGCGCGCATTATCTTTTTCGGAGAGTGCCGTGTTTAATTCCAACACCGTATTCTTGCCCATCACGTAAAGGCGTCGTGCTACGTCGTAATGGCGCTCCGCCGTCTCTGCCGCCTTTCGGCAAATGCCCACGCGGCGTGCTGCCATGTTAAACTGCGCCACGATGCGGCGGATGTTTTGTTCAAAATCACTTTCCGCCTGCTCCACCTGCGTCGTCACCAAGTCGCGCTGTGATTTCGCCATCTTTACACGCCCCTTTCCGCGTCCCCAGTCGAGGATGGGCAGCGAAAGTCCGATGCTGACATACTGCTGATCCATTGGTCGGCGGTAAGCATCTTCAAAGCGGCGTGCCGTTTGCGTCAAACCAAAACGCAGGTAGATGTCCGCCTTAAGTCCCGCCTGACTTTTGGCGTAAGCGACGTCGGCATCAGCCTGTGTGAGTCTTCGCTGCCATGCCACAACGTCGGGGGCGCGCTCCAAGGCTATCGCCAGTGCTTTGGCGGCAGATACGGCAAAGATGGGGACAATGCTATCCGTTTTTATGACAATACTGTCTTCAGAAGTAATGCCAAGGTAGGACTTCAACGACTGCATGGCGTAATCTAATTGAGTACCCGCGTTGAGCAGGTCCGTTTCTTCGTTGAGGCGCTTCACCTCCAACTGCAACATATCGCTCTCCGTAATCGTCCCTAATTCATAACGCCCTTGCGCAATGCGGTAAAGGGTATCGGCTTGCGCAAAGTTCTTACGGGCACTCTCCAAATTGCTTTGTGCCATGGCGAGGGAGAAGAAACGGCTTACGGTAGCCTGCTTCACGAGTTCCACGGTCTCCACATACGAGCGCTGGGCCTCAATGTATTTAGCAGGTTCCAGACGCTTGTTCCATTTCAAGGAATTGTAACCAAAGAGTTGCTGCTGGTAGGTGAGAAATACGGGCGCCGTTTGCCACGAAGTGGACTTGCTGGAGAAGAGTTCCAGGCGTTCCAACGACGATTCTAAACTCAAAGTGCCTCCCGTAAAGGAAATGTTTTGCGTGAGACTCAAACTCATGTCCGTAGAAAGCAAATTCTGCTCTACATATTTCACGCTGCCGTCACCCTGCGTCACCTTCGAGATGCTACGGTTCAGATAGGGCGAAGCGCTCAGTGTAACCGAGGGCAGGTAATTGGCTTTGTAGTTGCGGTAGTTCCAATAGGCGGCTCTAAAAGTATGGCGGGCAGCACGCGCGTCGGGCGACTGTTCGCAGGCAAGGGTTAAAGACTCTTCAAGAGTAAGCACGCGCTGTGCGAATCCGCACAAGGGGAGCAGCATTAAGGCAAGGGAAAATAACGTACGCATGGGATGAATGTGAGGGTAGGGAGGTTAATAAATAAGGTGTGTAGCGTTTCTTAAAATGCTCAAGTTCTCAAAGTGAAGCCCTAAGGGCGCACGTCGTGCATCACTTTAGAAATCGTCAACTGTACTATCTATCTTTTTTATTATTTGTGCGTAGCGCCGACTTCACTCAGAGATACTTGGCAACAACACTTGGAGTATAAACAAAAACAATGCCAAAAATGTAAACCTTTGAAAATCAGTATCGCGACACAAGCGGCGACAAGAAAATTATGTGCGATTTCGCACAAGTGGGCGAATCCGCACGCTGCTGGGGAGGTACAAAAAACGAACTCGGAGGTAATTTGAACTTATTGCTGGCGGTAAAAACCTCCAACGGTTAGAATATGACACTGGTCGAACGGGGTAAGTACCCTCAGTGTGTAGGTTTCCCCTGAAAGGGGATATATCCATTAGCCCAGGGAAACGCCCTGGGTGTTGTGGCAATAAAAGATTGCGCCCTGAAGGGGCAAAAGCAATTCTATACACCTGGAGAATAGTGCTTTTGCCTCTTCAAGGCGCACGTCAAACCGTACATATTCCCAGGGTGTTGCCCTGGGCTGGTAGCTTATTGGCCTTTCAGGCCGTCGCTCACAAAAAGTTTATCGGACGGCAATAATTTTAATGAAGTCCTACTTGATTTTTAGCAAGAATAATTCAGTGGCGCGAGTGGGGTGCATCGCGCCAAAAAATGTAACAATTTTTCGCGGGGTAAAGCACTTGGTAATCAGCGCATTAGACCTACTCAAAATTATTAGTAACCTTTTTTAAAATATGTTACTAATAATTTTTTTTTTCTTACTAATAATTTTTACTACAATAGACTTAATTTTTTTCGCAATGGGTTTGGGTGCGCAAAGTCACCTCGGAAGCTTCACCGTGAAGCAGGTGTTTGCCCCTTCTACCGACTGCGCCGTGATCGTGCCGCCATGGTTGTTCACCATTTGCTTACACAGGGCGAGTCCAATGCCTTGTCCGCCCTGTTTGGTGGTGAAGAAGGGCGTGAACAGGTGTTGCAAGGCTTCGGGGGCAAAACCTGTGCCGTTGTCCGTCACGCGGAATTGTATATGTCTCCCATTGGGGGTGAAGTCTGCGGTGAGGGAGACCTTCGTAGCTCCCGACTCTGCGGCATTCTTCAGCAGGTTGATGAGCACCTGTTCCATCTGTGTGCGGTCGATCGTGATGCGCACGTCGCCACAATTATTCGTAATCTCAAATTGAGGTTGAGGAGCGAAATCCATACGTTGTACGAGCTGGCGCAGGTCGGTCAGCAGGTGTTCTAAATCTACCTCCGTGAGCACAGGAAGCGGCACGCCCGACAGTTTGCGGTAGTTATTCACGAACGTCAGCAACCCCTCCGCGCGGCGGTGGATGGCTTCGAGCGCCATTCGGGTTTCGCTCGTCGTGAGGTCGGCATCTGTCGTGAGACTTTCCGAGAGCGTTTGCGACAACGAAATGATGGGCGACAGCGAGTTCATGATTTCGTGATTCATCACGCGCACCAAGTGTTGCTGTGCCTCAATTTCGCTCTGCTGCACTACGGTTTCGATGTGGTCAAGGGCGTAAAGGTGGTAAGCAAATCCCTTGCTGAAAAAGAGGGTACGCACAGCGGAATACTTCTGTGCCTCCCCGCGCTCATTGGTAAACGCAAGGAGTTGCGCAGTGCCCTTACGCAGCGCCTTGAGTCGGGCGGGAAAGTCGGGATGCAAGGCTGCCAACTGATTCAAATGCGGAATGCGAAAACCGCAAAGTCCGTTGACCGCCGCAGTATTCATCCATTTCACGGCGCCTACTTCATCCGTAGCAATAAGCATAGAAGGCACCGTGGTGAGGAGTGCTTCAAAGAATTGCACTTGCCTTTCATGCTGATGTTCTTCCTCGCGAAGCAAGTTTATCACAGCATTAATTTCTTCAGCAAGGCGTCGCTCCTCGCCCCGAAGGGATTTCAGCGAATATTGCAAACTGAAATCCTTCGACCGAAGCGACTCCAACATTTGGCGCAGACGTCCAAGACTGCGGTTGTGAAAGATATTTTGGAAAAGGGAAAACATAGGGGAAAGGAGAAAGGGGGAAAGGAGAAAGGAGAAAGTGCCATGCGGGGTGAAGTCCCATCCGGACTTTTCACTCCGCAGGTTTTATTATTCAGACGTATAATAACTTGCGTTTATCTCGGTGCCCTTCTCGTCTACTCGTACCTCGTCTACTTGTCTACTAAAAAAATCTAAATCCCCAACTTATTCACCTTGCGATAAAGTGCATAGCGGGTGATGCCGAGTAGGGAGGCGGCTTGTGAGAGGTTGCCGTCGGCTTGTGAGAGGGCGTGAAGAATGGCTTGGCGTTCGAGTTCTTCAAGATTCAGTGTTTGCAGAGTAGGCGCGGAAGATTCTTCACTTGATGGGGTTAAGAGGTCGGTTTCAGTCATTTCGCCAAATTCAAGTCCCATAACCACGCAACGCTCCATGGCATGCTGTAACTCACGAACGTTTCCGTGCCACGGATGTTCCAACAAGCGGGTGCGCTCTGCTTCAGAAAGTTCGCGGGGTGGCAACTGGTATTTCTCAGCATACTGATCCAAGAAATACGTAGCGAGCAAGAGGATGTCATTACCGCGTTCGGCAAGGCGGGGTAACTTCAGTTCTATCGTATTCAAGCGGTAGAGCAAATCCTGTCGGAATGTCCCCTCCGCTACACGCGCTTTGAGGTCGGCATTTGTGGCTGCGATGATGCGCACGTCGATATATTTCACCTCCGTAGCACCTATGCGCGAAGTCTGTCGCTTCTCGATAACCGTGAGCAACTTCTGTTGCATCGCCAAGGAGAGATTGCCAATTTCGTCCAAGAAAAGTGTGCCCCCATCTGCCGCTTCTATGCGCCCCTGTTTTGCTTGTTCGGCACCCGTAAACGCCCCCTTCTCATAACCGAAGAGTTCGCTTTCAAAAAGATTCTCCGGAATGCACCCCAAGTCAATACAAACGAGCGGTTGTTGCGCACGGCGCGAAAGGCGGTGGAGTTCGCGGGCAACAACATCTTTACCCGTTCCGTTTTCCCCTGTGACGAGTACGTTGGCGTCCGTCTCTGCCACACGGTTGATTTGCTGCTTCAAGGCTTGGATGGGTTTGCTGGCGCCAATAAAGTTCACCGTGGGGAGCGCCTTGGGTTCTTGGGGTTTCTCCGCTTTAGGTTTTGCCGCCTTCTCCTTTTGTTCCGCCACCATACGGCGCGCCCGTTCCAGCATCTTATCACGACGCAGGTCTATCGCACTATTTACGGCATCTACGAGTTTCTGTTTGTCCCACGGTTTGGGAATAAAGTCCACGGCTCCGGCACGTATGGCGCGCACGGTCTTTTCCGTACTCACGTATGCGGTGATGAAGAGCACCACAGCCTCAGCGTCGTACTCCAAAATGCGTTTCAACCACGCATATCCCTCTTCCCCGCTCGCCGCATCTCGGCTGAAATTCATGTCAAGCAGAATGACGTCGGGCTGGAAGGATTTTAGAAACTCCGGAATGCGTTCGGGATTCGTAATGACCCGAATCGCCTCCACACAGGGTTTCAGTAGCATGTTGAGAGAGAAAAGCACGTCCTCGTTGTCGTCAACGATAAGGACCTTACCGCGTTTTATGGCCATAGGGTGGGGGATATTAAAGTTATGTGGCAAAGGTAGGCAAAAACTTTTGGGCAATCTACACGCGAACCTCCCAGATTTCACCCAGCGCCCCTAAATTCGCTAAAAATAATTGTGCGCGACGTGCGCACTGTGCGATTTCGCACACCCGAGAGCGATTTCGCACATAAATTAACACGTGCTTGTTTTGCTAAATAGTGAATTATCAAGTGGTTATGTTTTTGGCACGGATTTTGTTAAGTAAGGGGCAGCGTACAATTTCTGTCCGAATGGCGCTCTCCCCCTGTTTATAGGGGGAGGGGACCGCCTTGGCGGTGAGGGGGTGCAAGAGAACATGATGCCTCCCTGTGAAAGATAAAAAAATAGTAGACTTATAACAACTTCTTCCTACTTGTACTCGCACCCCCTCACCA
>JAGBYW010000160.1 GCA_017628555.1 Bacteroidaceae bacterium
GTCTAAATTTATTTCCGGTGGTTATAGCGTCGGGGTTCCACCTCTTCCCATTCCGAACAGAGAAGTTAAGCCCGTCCGCGCCGATGGTACTGCGTATAGCGGGAGAGTAGGTCGCCGCCACTTTTCAGAGAGGTTCTTCAAATTTTGAAGGACCTCTTTTTTTGTTTAAATTTGCAGTTGAGATTGGGTGATACTTTAAGGGATGTGGACAACTTTTGAGCGCGTGGAGATGAATGTGGTGATTTTTGAGGTGAGTGATTGTAATTTGAAGATTTTATGAACAGTATGTTAGACGGTTTTAAGAGGTACTTACTCTTGGAACGCGGGTTTTCTGATAATACGCGGGAGGCTTATTTACGGGATGTGAGACAGTTTTTTGAATTTTTGAGTTCAGAAAATTTGGAGGTGCGCAACGTTACGCTGGACGACTTGCACCGCTTCACATGGCAGTTACACGACATAGGCATTTCGCAACGCTCTGTGGCGCGCATCCATTCAGGACTGCGCTCCTTCTATTCCTACCTCTTGCTTGAGGGGTATATGGAGACGAATCCCACGGCGCTGTTGGAATCGCCCAAGAAGGGGTTACACCTTCCTGAGGTGCTTTCGACGGAGGAGATCGACGCAATTCTGTCTGTGATAGATCTCAGCCAGGATGAGGGGCAGCGCGATAAGGCGGTGATAGAGTTGCTTTATAGTTGCGGACTCCGCGTGTCAGAACTCTGCAACCTAAAAATGCACGACTTATTCCTCGACGAAGGTTTCTTACGCGTCGTGGGTAAGGGGAATAAAGAACGCCTCGTGCCGATGTCTGCGCAGGCTATTAAGGAACTCAACCTGTGGTTCTGCACGCGCAATATGATTACCCCCAAACCTGGGGAGGAGGACTATGTGTTTATCTCCACGCGTCGCCGTCAACACTTGTCGCGCATCACCGTATTCCACAACCTGCGCCTCTATGCCGAGCGGGCGGGAATCACGAAGACGATTTCGCCCCACACCCTGCGCCATTCCTTTGCTACCCACTTGCTCGAGGGCGGTGCAAATCTGCGCGTCATTCAGGCAATGTTGGGCCACGAACAGATTTCGACGACGGAAATTTATACGCATATTGACCGCACTGTGTTGAAGCAGCAAGTGCTGACGTATTTCCCTCGAAATCATCGTAATTAGACAGTCATTCAGTAAATGCAAAATTCGGTTTACAATTAGATTTCTAAAACAAGAAATTTTAATAAAAATATCGTTTTTTTATCTTGAAAAGTTGCATAGTATCGTAAAACGGCGTAATTTTGCACCAGTTTTTCATGGTATTAGATTTAAGGTTAGTAAAGATTGGTTGTCGAGATGACAATCAATTTTTTTTTGTGCCTATACGAAGGGGCAGAATTTTGACAAGTAAGGTATGTAGCAGCGTGTCAGAATTCCCCACTTTTTACCCCCATGTCGCGCCGACTTTGGGGTGAAAATTGTGCTCTGCTAACTACTTGATAATCAGTACTGCTTTAAGGGTGAAACTTATTAGTAATGTATTTTATAATATGTTACTAATAATTTTTTTTATGTTACTAATAATTTTTACGAGA